>DASSQF010000336.1:0-17341 GCA_035702685.1 Propionibacteriaceae bacterium | reverse complement strand
CTGACGTACCAGGAAGGGCTCGGCCACCTCCTCGACGGTCTCGGTCTCCTCCCCCACGGCGATGGCGAGCGTGCTGAGCCCGACCGGACCGCCGGAGAACTTGCCGCAGATCGCCTCGAGCACCGCGCGGTCGAGCCGGTCGAGACCCAGCTCGTCGACCTCGTACAGCTGGAGCGCCTCGAGTGCCCGCGCGTCCGTCACCACGCCGTCCCCCCGCACCTGCGCCACGTCCCGTACCCGCCGCAGCAGCCGGTTCGCGATGCGCGGCGTGCCGCGCGACCGCGAGGCGATGAGGTGAGCCGCGCTGCCTCTGAGCGGCACACCGAGCCGCTGCGCGGAGCGGTGCACGATGTGCTCGAGCGAGCTCGTCTCGTAGAAGTCGAGCTGTGCGGTGAAGCCGAACCTGTCGCGCAGCGGCCCGGGCAGCAGACCGGCACGGGTCGTCGCGCCGACAAGGGTGAACGGGGGGATCTCCAGCGGGATGGCCGTCGCCCCGGGGCCCTTGCCGACGACGACGTCGACGCGGAAGTCCTCCATCGCGAGGTAGAGCATCTCCTCCGCGGGCCGCGACATGCGGTGGATCTCGTCGAGGAAGAACACCTCGCCCTCGCTGAGCCCGGACAGGATGGCTGCGAGGTCGCCCGCGTGCTGGATGGCAGGACCGGACGAGATCCGCAGCGGGGCCGAGAGCTCGTTGGCGATGATCATGGCGAGCGTGGTCTTGCCGAGGCCGGGGGGTCCGCTGAGGAGGACGTGGTCAGGCACCGTGCCGCGGTGCTTGGCCGCCTGGAGGACCAGGCTCAGCTGGTCGGAGACCCTCGGCTGGCCCTCGAACTCGTCGAGCGTGCTCGGGCGCAGCACCGCCTCGGCGGTGCGCTCGTCCGGCGTCGCGTGGGGGTCGACGGGGCTGGGCTCGTGCACGGGCAGAAACCTACTTCGCCAGAGTCCGCAGCGCCGCCCGCATCAGGCTGGCGACACCGAGCGTCGGGTCCTCGTCCGCCAGCGGCTGGACCCTGTCGCACGCCGCCTCGGCGTCCCGTCCCGACCACCCCAGCCCTTCGAGGCCGAGCCTCACCTGCTCGCGCCAGACCGGTGGCAGGGACGGGCGGGCGGCCGGCGAGTCGTACGACCCCAGGGCCGCCACCTTGTCCTTGAGCTCGACGACGAGCCGCTGAGCACCGCGTCGGCCGATCCCGGGGACCGAGCTGAGGGTGGCGAGGTTCTCCGTGGCGATGGCCGTCCGGAAGTCGTCGGGCGAGAGCACGGACACGATCGCCAGGGCGAGCTTCGGCCCGACCCCGGTCGCCGTCTGGACCAGCTCGAAGAGCTCACGCCCGGCGTCGTCCGCGAAGCCGTACAGGGTCAGTGAGTCCTCGCGCACGACGAGGGACGTCGCGAGGGTCGCCTCCTGGCCCGTCCGCAGACCGGCGCAGGTGCTCGGCGTGCACAGGAGCCGCAGGCCGAGGCCGCCGACGGTGACGACGGCCCATGTCGCGCCGACGGCGCTCACCTGGCCCGTGACGCTCGCGATCACGACACGCTCCTCGCCGCCACCACCTGGCTCCACGTCCTCGCGCGGGTGGATCCCTGCTCGGCGGCAGCGAGCCGGGCCGCTGCGGTCCCGCGCCAGGCGTGACAGATCGCGAGCGCCACGGCGTCCGCGGCGTCTGCCGGCTTCGGGGCGGCATCGAGCTTGAGGATCCTGGCGACCATCGTCCCCACCTGCGCCTTGTCCGCACGCCCGGAACCGCTGATGGCCGCCTTGACCTCGCTGGGGGTGTGCTGGGCCGTGGGGATGCCGTGGCGGGCCGCCACGAGGAGCGCGACGCCGGCGGCCTGCGCCGTGCCGATGACCGTCGTCACGTTGTGCTGGGCGAAGACCCGCTCCACCGCGACCGCGTCAGGCCGGTGGGCGGCGATCCACTGTTCGAGGCCTTCCTCGATCTGGACCAGCCGGCGCGCGATGTCGAGGTCAGCCCCGGTACGGATGACACCCGCCGCGACGAGCTCGGCCCGTCCAGGGGTGCCCACGACGAGGCCGATCCCGCATCGCGTCAGGCCTGGGTCCACGCCCATCACCAGCACGGGCGGATCTTTTCCGAACACATGTTCGAGACGTTAGCCGGAGCAGGCGCGGGGACGGCGGTGCCACGCCGGACGATGCTCACTCGTCCTCGAGCGCCGCCTCGACCTCTGGCGCGATCGCGTCGTTGCCGTACACGTTCTGCACGTCGTCGAGGTCCTCGAGCGCGTCGATGAGCCTGTACAGCTTCCGAGCGGCGTCGATGTCCTCGACGGCCTGGTCGAAGGAGGGGACGAACGCGACGTCCGCCGACTCGTAGTCGAAGCCCGCCGCCTGTACCGCCTTGCGGACGGCCACGAGCTGGTTCGGGTCGGAGGTGATCGTGAAGCCCTCGCCCTGGTCGACGATGTCCTCGGGCTCGGCGTCGATGGTGGCCTCGAGCAGGTCGTCCTCGGTGAGCGTCTTGCCGTCCTGCTTCTTGCCGACCTCGATGACGCCCTTGCGGGAGAACAGCCGCTGGACGGAGCCGACGTCGGCCATCGTGCCGCTGTTGCGCGTCACGGCCACCCGGACGTCGGAGGCCGAGCGGTTCCGGTTGTCCGTGAGGCACTCGATGAGGAGGGCGACGCCCGCCGGTCCGTAGGCCTCGTACATGATCGTCACGTACTCGGAGCCGCCGCCCTCGGCGCCGGACCCGCGCTTGACGGCGCGGTCGATGTTGTCGAGCGGAACCGAGTTCTTGCGCGCCTTCTGGATCGCGTCGTAGAGGGTGGGGTTACCGCTAGGGTCACCGCCGCCGGTGCGCGCCGCGACCTCGATGTTCTTGATGAGCTTGGCGAAGAGCTTTCCCCGCTTGGCGTCGATGACCGCCTTCTTGTGCTTGGTCGTCGCCCACTTGGAGTGCCCGCTCATCGATTCCCTTCCTCACTGACCTGCCGGAAACGTGCCTACTCTACGCAAGCCCCGCTGCGGGCGGCGAACGCGGTCAGTTGAGAAGGCGTGCGTAGCCGACGAGCGCGTCGACGGCGTCGTACCCCAGGCCGCGGTAGCGGGCCATCTCCCGGATCGGGTCCTCGGTGTCGACCCCGATCCCGGCACCCGGCAGGCCCGCGTCGAAGAACGACGCGGCGGACGCCTGGAGCAGCAGGCCGGACAGTCCGCGCCCACGCCATGCGGGGACGACCCCGAGCCGGTCCGTCCACCCCTCCTGGGAGCCGTCCTCCTCGCCGGTCTCCTCGACGCAGTTGAGCGCGTAGCCGACGACCCGGTCCCCCACGGCCAGGACCCACGACAGGTCCGGCCGGCTGCCGGGACGCGTCATCGACTCGTGCCACTCGGCGGGGCCCACCTGCGTCGCTCCCGGCCTGCCGAGGAACGCCTCGTTGTGCGCGGCGAGCACGGCGACGGGTGGGACCGCCGTGTACGGACGCAGGGCCACCTCGTCGGGAACCTGCGGCCGCTTCGGCGGATGGGCCGCGTTGAACGTCCGGTGCGCGTCGAGGTACCACGTCTCGGGGAGCAGGCCGTACGACTCGTACAGCTCGCGGATCGCGGTGAGCTTCGAGTCGGCCACCGCGTACACCTTGAGCGGCCCGTGGTGAGCCCTCCGCGTGGCGAAGTCCCAGCGCTTCGCCGCGGCCAGGTGCCAGTCCAGAAGCGCGTGGCCGATGCCCTTGTCGCGCCATGCGGGATGGATGCCGCCGACGAGGCGCACCCGGCGCGGGGACGTGTCGGTCGGGTGGACGATGTCGAGGCCGTACGCGACGATCGAGCCGCGCCTGTCCCTGCCGACGACGCCGAGCTGGGACACGTCCTCGCCCGACTTCTCCAGGGAGTCGAGGCTCTCGTCGACGCTGTGGCGCTCGAGCGCGTCGTCGAGGTGATCGATGGCGGCGGCGAGCGACGCGACCTCCGTGTAGTCGGCAGGCGTCAGCCGGTCCCAGATGAGAACGTCCCGGTCGCGAAGAACCTCGAGTGGGTCGCTCACCATGCTGCCCCCGTGTCTCGACCCGGCACCACCTCGTGCCACGCCCTCATACTACCGGCCGGTCACGGGTGGCCAGGGGCGTCACCCCCAGATGCGCGGCTTCGTCCGGGCCACGTCTCGGTCGGGGTCGGTGCGCTCCCACTGCCGCCGCCAGGCCGGCATCGACCGTACGAGCGGGGACGGCACCTGGCCGCTGACGACCTCCCACCACGTCGCGTCGTCCTCCGCGAGCAGGGCGCCGACCTCGTCGAAGGCCTGCTGGGCGACGGTCACGGGGTTGTCGTCGAGGATCTCCTCGCCGTACCGGACGAGGACCTCGTCCACGGTCCTCGGCGTCGGGAGCTTCGTCGGCGCCTCGGGGTTCGCCGCGAGCCGTCGGACCACGACGGGGACGACGGGTCGCCCGTACCGGGTGGCCAGCTGGGCCGCCTTCGCCACGACGTCGGCCGCGGCCGCGGACGCGAAGTCGGTGACGACGAGCACGCTCCGCCCGTGCGAGAGGGCCTTGGGGATGCGGGTTGTCACGACCTTCCACGACGCCGGGATCGACTCGAGGAGCACCGCGAGGTCCGCGCCCGACTCGACGTGCGCGAGGGCCACACGCGCCTCGGCGGAGCGGCTCGACAGTCCCGTCACCTCGACCTTCACGCGCTTGAGCCAGCCGACGAGCGGGTCACGCAGGGACGCGCGCACGGGCACGGGCAGGACGGTACGACGCTGCTGGGCGGGCAGTCGCTGGACGTCCCCTGGCCGGCTCGCCCCTCGACCCCAGCGCCACCCCCTGGCGAGAAGGCGCAGGTCGCGGCCGAAGCCCTGGAACGGGTTGTGGAGCGTCGCCGGGCGGGGGCGGTGGGCGCCCCGAGGGTCGGCCCACGACGCGAACTCCCTGGTCATGACACGGTCACCTGCACGCCCACGGCGTCACGGAGGTAGGTGGTCGCCGGCCGCCTGCCGAGTCGTGTCGAGGCGATCTCCAGCGCGTCCTGGTACGTGGTGGCCGCACGGAAGCCCATGACCTCGGCCGTACGGCGGTTCGCGCCGACGAACACGACGTCGCCGAGCGCGGCTACCGCCGGCTGCAGGTCGAACCACTGGTGGAACGCGTGCAGCGGGTGGTAGGCGCCGCGCTGCCGGTACAGGTCGGTGTACCAGGGGTCCGCGGCGAACCTCGGCAGGAAGCGGGCCACGATCTCCGCCGGGTCGCTCGTCTCGGGGAGCACCTCGGCGATCATGTCGGCCGCGGCGCCGTGGTGACGCGTGGAGAACCTGTCGCCGAGCGGGTGGAAGGCGATGAGCGCGCCGCCCTCCCGCACGAGCGGTGTCTCGGCGGACAGCCCGTACGCGTGACGCAGCACCCACCACGCGGCACCCAGGGGGCTTCCGTCACCGTCGGGTGCAGCGGCGTGTACGGGGGGGACGCCCGTGACGAGGACGTCGGCGGGACCCTTGACGGCGACGGTCTGGTGCATCGCCAACCGGGCCTGGGCCGCGGCCCGGACGCCGTCCACGGAGCCGGAGAAGGCACCGAGGACGGGGTACGCGACGGGACGCGTGTACAGGAGGCGGGCCGCCTGGACGGGTGCGGTCGCGAGGGCGCGGCGGCTGGCCAGGTACGCGGCCTGGTCCTTCACCGACCACTCCCACTCCCGGGCGGACAGGAACCGGACCGGGCCGCTGTACGAGGGCTGCCCCAGGACGACGGCGACGGACATCGCCTGGACCCGGTCGGCCACGGCCCGGTGCACGGGAGCGGGGTCGCCGTTCCAGCCGTACGCCAGGTCGATGGTCTCGGCGGCGGCGAGGCCGGAGGTGAACTCGTCCCAGCCCGCGTGCTCCCGGCCGGTGACGACGCTCACGTGGACGACGAGGTCAGACTCGACGACCCGACGGTTGAACCGGATCTGGTCCCCGGCGTCCGACTCGCCGACCGTCACGAGGCCGGAGTCGTCGCTCGCGTCGTGGCTGGTCAGCCTCGGGTCGCCCGCGAAGCTCCGGCTGACACGCTCCCCGAGGAGGCGACGCATGTCCTCCGGGCCGAGCCGGCGGCGCAGCCCGGTCGCCGCGATGAGGACGACGTCGTCGACACCGGCACCGGCCGCTGCCGTGAGCAGCTGCTCGACGACCGCACGTCGCGGGTCGTCCGCGGCGGCGGGCGCGAGGGCCGAGATGTCGGCGAACGTGATGGTGAGGCGCATGCCCGGCCAGAGCCGGGCGGCGAACGGCGTGCCGTCGACGGGCTCCGTGAGTGCGTCCGCTGTCGCCGCGACGGCGTCCCCCCACGGCTGGCCGTCGGGCGGGTAGACGATCTGGGTGCCGAGCGCGAAGCGCTCCAGCCGTACGTCGGACGCCGACCGCACGAGGGTGGGCGGGGTGCGCTCGTCGACCTCGAGGGCGAAACCTGGACGGGACACGACAGCTCCTTAGGAGGGGAGGATCCAGCGCGGGGCCGGCGAGTAGACGGACCATTCGACAGTCGACCAGCCGGCCTGGCGCGCGGCGCGCTGCAGCCCGATGTCGGGGTTCACGGCCACCGGGTAGCCGACGGTGCGCAGCATGGGCAGGTCGACGTGGCTGTCGGCGTAGGCGAAGCTCTGCGTGAGGTCGATGCCGTGGAGCTGGGCGTAGTGGCGCAGCCACGCGGAGCGCGACTCCCCCACCATGGGCGGACCGGTGAGGAAGCCCGTGCAGGTGCCGTTGGCATCGGTGGCGAGCTCCGCGGCGACGATGACGTCGAACAACGGCTCGAGGGGCCGCGTGAGCGGCCGGATGACGCCCGTGATGAGGATCGTCGTGTGGCCCGCCGCCCGGTGCTGCCGGACGCGTCGGATGGCGTCGCTCGACATGCGGTCGAGCATGTGGGGCGCCATCGTCTCCTCGACGAACGCCTCGAGGGCGGCGAGGTCGGCACCTCGGTACCGCCGGTACACGGACCGGAGGAACGTGCCGCGGTCGCGGCGCTCCGCACCGATGTAGCTGGGCAGCTGCGACACGACGGCCGCCATCTCCTTGAGCCGACCGCTGACGCTGAGCTCCGGGAGGCGGGCCCAGAGGTACGTCTCGAGCACGTTCGTGCTGAGCACCGTGCCGTCGAGGTCGAAGGCGGCGAGGACCTTGGGACGCTCCTCCCCCTCGGGCAGGCGCTTGAGCTCCCGGTACGTCGAGCTGCGCTCGCCGCGCCGGCGACGGGCCGACTCGAGGCGCCGGACCGGGTCGGTGATGGAGGGGATGTGGATCCCGACCATGTACGTGTCCCAGTCGAAAGCCGCCGAGTCGAAGGCCCAGGTCTCGACGTCGTCGGGGTGCAGCGACCTGTGGAGCGCAAGGGTGCGGTCGTCGACGAAGTGGAGCTCGGACTGCAGGTACTCGGAGTAGAGCGAGAGGTACTTGCGCAGGAACGTCAGCTGGCTCCCGCCCCGGTCCAGCTTGGCGGCGAGGCCGCGCGTCGTGGCACTGCGCGGGACGTACGTGAGGGCGCGCTCGGCGACCCCGTGGAGCATCTCGGTCGCCTGGAGGAGCCGTTGGACGGGCGCCGCTCCGGGGAACTCCCAGATCGCGAGCTTCGCCGACTGCTGGCCCGTGCCGTACGGGTGCTCCGCGAAGTAGCGGTGGACGAGTTCGAAGATGCCGCGGAACGTCAGGGGGTTCCGCGCGCCGGACGCCGAGTGGTAGTACTCCGGGACCCCTACCTCGGGATCCGTCGCGCACACCGCGAGGATCGCGTTGACGACCATGTCGCAAGGGATGATGTCGATGACCGCATCCGGGGAGGCCGGGAACTCGGGGAGGTTGCCCCGCCCGTACGCGAGGATGATCGGGTCGGCCATCTTGAAGCCCTCGATCCAGCCCGGGTAGGGGTGGACCAGGCTGGACTCGACGATCGCGGGCCGCACGACGGACACCTTGATGTCCTTGCCCACGTCGGCGACGACCCGCTCCCCCATCGCCTTCGCGAACGTGTACACGTCGGTCCAGCCGAGCGAGCGCGCCCGCTCGGTGCCGGCGGCGACGAGCTGCGCGGTGACCCACTCCTTGCGGCGCGCCTCGGTGTCCTCGGCGGTGGTGAGGAAGCCCGCCTGCCGGTGCAGCCTCTCGGCCTGCTTGCGGAGCTTCGTGAGCTGCGACGCCGTCCGCGACTGGGCCTCGATGAGGTCCTTCATGGCGAGGGCGGCGCGCATCTCGGCGTTGTAGTCGACATCGTGGGAGTGGGCCGCCTCCGGGATCGCGCCCCGACGGCGCCCCGCCGTGTACGCGGTCGACACGTGCACGTAGTGCGGGATCCGCTCCAGGGTGCCGTCCGGTCCGGTCACAGACTCCAGGAGACGCGTGAGCAGCGCCTTCGTCCCCACGACGTTGGTCAGGAACGCCTGGTCGATGGGCGGGTCGAACGACACGTCGCCCGCGCAGTGGAGGAGCACGTCGATGTCGCGGGGCAGCTCCGGCACGTTCGGAAGGTCGCCCTCGATGACCTCGATGCGCTGCGCGACGAGCTCGTCGGCACCGCCCGCCGCCTCACGTACGGTCGTGAAGATCTTCTTCTTGACGAGGGAGACCATCCGCTCCCGGGCCGACGTGGAGCCCTTGCGCCGTACCAGGACGCCGACCTTCGTGTCGGGGAGCTCGGCGAGGACCTTCCAGAGGATCTGCTCGCCGATGAAGCCCGTGACGCCGGTCATGACGATCTTCTTGCCGGCGAGCAGGTCCTTGAGCCTGCCGTGGAGGAGCGGCGGCGGGTCCGTCGGGATGTGCTCCGACCGGAACGCGGCCGCCGGTACTGCCGTCACTGCACACTCCCCGCGTGGCTGCGCGTCACGGCGAGGGCGTCGGCGAGGGTGAAGTTCCCCACGTACAGGGCCGTGCCGACGATCGCACCCTCCACGCCCAGCGGCACGAGGTCGCTCAGCGTCCGGAGGTCGTCGAGCGACGAGATGCCGCCTGACGCGACGACCTTCGCGTCGGTGCGCTCGCAGATCGACGTGAGCAGCTCGATGTTGGGGCCGCTGAGCATCCCGTCGCTGGCGACGTCCGTGACGACGAACCGCGCACAGCCAGCCTCGGTGAGCCGTGCCAGCGTCTCGTACACGTCGCCGCCCTCACGCGTCCAGCCGCGAGCGGCGAGGCGGGTGCCGCGCACGTCGAGGCCGATCGCGATGCGGTCGCCGTACGAGGCGATGACGTCCGCGCACCAGTCGGGGTTCTCCAGCGCGGCGGTCCCGATGTTGACGCGGCGGCAGCCCGTGGCCAGAGCCCGCTCCAGGCTCGCGTCGTCGCGGATGCCCCCGGAGAGCTCGACCTGGACGTTCATGGCGCCGACGATCTCGGCGATGACCTCCGCGTTCGAGCCCCGCCCGAACGCGGCGTCCAGGTCGACCAGGTGGATCCACTCCGCCCCGTCCGCCTGCCAGCGCTGGGCTGCGGCGAGCGGCTCGCCGAACACCTTCTCCGATCCGGCAACGCCCTGGACGAGCTGGACGGCCTGGCCGTTCTGCACGTCGACGGCGGGCAACAGTACGAGCGACTCCACGCCGGAACCCTACCCGAGGTGAGCGTGCCCGCCCTAGCGCATCGAGCGCCCGGGAGACAGGAGGTTCCGGGTTCGGGTGAGCTCCGACGAGGGTCCGGAAGGCGGCACCCCGGCGCGAGAACGACCCGCCGGCCCGCCGCTAGAGGGTCGCGAGCCAGTTCTGCAGCAGACGCCCGCCGGCTGCCCCGGACTTCTCCGGGTGGAACTGCGTGGACCAGACCGGCCCCCACTCCACGGCCGCGACGAAGTCGGCGTCCTCGTGGCGGGTCCACGTCACCTGGGCCCCCTCGGGCAGGTCGTCGGCCGACAGTGCCGCGTACGAGTGGACGAAGTAGAACCGCTCACCTTCGACGCCCTCGAACATCCGCGTCCCGGCCGGCGTCCGCACCTCGTTCCAGCCCATGTGCGGCAGCCGGACGGCCCTGAGCTGGGTCACGAGACCCGGGTACACGCCGCACCCCTCGACCACCTCGCCGTGCTCGTCCCCGCGGGCGAAGAGCACCTGGTGACCGACGCAGATGCCGAGGACGGGCCGCTGTGCCGCCAAGCGCTCCTCGACGATCCGGTCCCCGCCGACGGCAAGGAGGCCCGACATGCATGCCGCGAACGCGCCGACGCCCGGCACGACGAGCCCGTCGGCGGCTGCGGCGACACCCGGGTCGGCGGTGAGGACGACGTCCGCCCCGGCCTCGGCCAGCGCTCGGGTCGCCGAGTGCAGGTTCCCCGAGCCGTAGTCGAGCACGGCCACCCGAGGCGACACCGTCACAGGGCACCCTTGGTCGACGGCACGCCCGTCACCCTCGGGTCCGGCTCGACCGCTGCCCGCAGCGCCCGGGCCAGCGCCTTGTACTGCGCCTCGGCGATGTGGTGCGGGTCGCGGCCCGAGATGAGCGTGAGGTGGACGCACAGCCCGGCGTTCATCGCGAGCGACTCCACGACGTGGCGGGTCATCGAGCCGGCGTACGCGACGCCCGAGCCGCCGATGCGCGCGAGCTCGTACCCCTCCGGCTCTCCGGAGCAGACCACGTACGGCCGGCCGGCCACGTCGACGACGCACGAGGCCAGCGCCTCGTCGAGCGGTACCACCGCGTCGCCGAACCGGCGGATCCCCTTCTTGTCGCCGAGCGCCTCACGGATGGCCTGGCCGAGCGCGATCGCGGTGTCCTCCACGCTGTGGTGCCCGTCGATGTGCACGTCCCCGGTGGTGGTGATGGTCATGTCGATGAGCGAGTGGCGGCTCAGCGCGGTGAGCATGTGGTCGTAGAAGCCGACCCCCGTCGAGATCGAGGACGTGCCCGTACCGTCGAGGTCGACCTCGACGGACACGCTCGACTCGCTGGTGGTCCGTTCGACCTTGGCGCGGCGGCTGCTCATGACTCCCCTTCCAGGCGGGGCGCCCCCTCGGCGAGCACCTCCGCGAACGCGGCGTAGAACCGCTCCATCTCCTCAGGCGTGCCGGCGGACACACGCAGGTACCCGGCAGGACCGGTCTCCCGCACGAGGACCCCCCGGTCCAGCAGCCGCTGCCACACATCATGCCGGTCGGCGAACCGGCCGAACAGGCAGAAGTTCGCGTCGGACGGAACGACCTCGACCCCCAACGCCGGCAGGCGGACGAGCGCCTCGTCCCGGACCCGCCGGAGCACGTCCACCTGGCCCAGCATCTCCTCGGCGTTGCGGAGTGCGACAAGGGCGAGCGCCTGGGACTGGGCGGACAGGTGGTACGGGAGGCGCACGATCCGGAGCGCGTCGACCACCGCCGGGTTCGCGGCGAGGTAGCCGAGACGTCCGCCTGCGAACGCGAACGCCTTGCTCATCGTGCGGCTCACAACGAGGTTGCCGTGGTCGGCGAGGAGGTCGAGGGCCGTCTGCTCCGGGTGGCTCGCGAACTCCTGGTAGGCCTCGTCGACGACGACGATGGCCTCCGTCCCCGACACCACGTCGCGGATGACGTCGTGGGACGTCGGCGTGCCGGTGGGGTTGTTGGGCGTGGTGATGACGACGACCGTGGGCTGGTGCTCCGCGACGGCGGCGAGCACGAGGTCGGCGTCGAGCGTGAAGTCCGGGCGCCGGGGCACCGTGACGTAGGGGGTGAGCGTGTTCCTCGCGTACTCGGGATACATGGAGTACGTGGGCGTGAACGAGAGGACCTTCCGCTCGGGCCCCCCGAACGCGCTGAGCACGTGGACCATGACCTCGTTCGAGCCGTTCGCGGCCCACACCATCTCCGGCCGCACGCCGTGACCGAGGTACGAGGCGAGGGCCACCCGCAGCTCCCAGGCCTCGCGGTCGGGGTACCGGTTCACCGCCCCCGCCGTGGCCACGACGGCCTCGGCCATCTCCCGTCGCACCTTCTCCGACGGCGGGAACGGGTTCTCGTTGACGTTGAGGCACACCGGCACGTCGAGCTGCGGGGCGCCGTACGGCGTCTCCCCCACGAGCTCGGGACGCAGCGGCAGCTCGGCGAGCGTGACGTCGGCCCTCATCGCGGCCTCCGTACGGTCACGGCGTTCGCGTGGGCCGGCAGGTTCTCGGCGAGCGCGAACCGCTCGACCCCGTCGGCGAGGGCGAGCAGTGCGGCCTCGTCGTAGGCGATGACGTGGACCGTGCGGCGGAAGCTCGCGACGGTCAGGCCGGACGAGTGGCGTGCCGCCGCCGCCGTGGGCAGCACGTGCGTGGAGCCTGCCGAGTAGTCGCCGAGCGACACCGGCGCGTACGGGCCGACGAAGATCGCGCCGGCGTTCCGGATGCGGGCGGCGACCCCGGGGGCGTCGGCCGTCTGGATCTCGAGGTGTTCGGCCGCGTAGGCGTCGACGACCTCGATGCCCTGGTCGAGGTCGCGGACGAGGACGACGCCGGACTGCTCGCCGGTGAGAGCGGTACGGACGCGCTCGGCGTGGAGGGTCGCCGCGGCCATCGGCTCGAGCGCGGCATCGACCGCGTCGGCCAGCGCCACCGAGTCCGTGACGAGCACGGACCCCGCCATGGGGTCGTGCTCGGCCTGGCTCAGGAGGTCGGCTGCGACGTGTACGGGGTCGGCGCTGTCGTCGGCGAGCACCGCGATCTCCGTGGGGCCGGCCTCCGAGTCGATCCCGACCCGTCCACGCAGCAGCCGCTTGGCAGCCACGACGTAGATGTTGCCGGGTCCGGTGACGAGGTCGACCTTCGGGCAGAGCCCCGGCACGCCGTACGCGAACATGGCGACGGCCTGGGCACCGCCGACCGCGTACACCTCGTCGACCCCGAGCATCGCGCACAGCGCGAGGATGTTCGGGTGCGGCAGGCCGCCGAACTCGCGCTGGGGCGGGCTGGCCACGGCGATCGAGGCAACACCCGCCGCCTGCGCCGGCACGACGTTCATGATGACGGAGCTCGCGAGAGGCGCCAGGCCGCCCGGCACGTACAGCCCCACCCGGCCGACCGGTACGAGCCGGGTGGTCACCGTGGCACCCGGTGCCAGCTCGGTCGTGGGCTCGGGCATCGCCGCCTCGTCGGCACAGACGGCACGGCGGCGGCGGATGGACTCCTCGAAGGCCGCACGGAGCTCGGGGTCGAGCGCCGCGAGGGCCGCGTCGAGCTCCTCGGCAGGGACCCTCAGCGAGTCTGGTACGACGCGGTCGAACTGCTCGCTGAACCGTCGCAGTGCTGCCTCGCCCTCGGTCGCCACCGCCTCGCAGATGGGTGCGACGGCGGCCACGGCGTGCTCGACGTCGAACTCGGCACGCGGCACAGCGGTCGCGTAGTCGATGTCACGCACGTCACGGAGGTCGGTTCGTCGGAGCACGGCCCGAGTCTATTGAGGTCCGTCGCTCCGGCAGGCGCCGATTTCACCGTACGTGCCGCTGGACACGGCGTCAGGGCGGCCCGGTGCGTACGGTTGAATGACGCCGTGCATCCGGTCGGGCTCGCGCCCCTGTTCATCGGCGTCGGCACCGTCACCAACGTCGGCACGGTTCTCGCCGGCGGCCTCATCGGCCTGGTCATCGGGAACCGGCTGCCCGAGCGCACGCGCACGCTCGTCACCCAGGCCCTGGGACTCATCACGACCGTCCTCGCGCTCATGAACGCCTGGCAGGTCTCCTCGTCCGACATCGTCGCGCTCGTGGGCCACGGGGTGGGGATGATCGTGCTCGTCATGGCGCTGCTGTTCGGCAGCATCCTCGGCTCCGCGCTGCGGCTGCAGGACCGCATCGAGGGCCTCGCAGGCCTGCTCACTGACCGGCTCGGGCAGGGCGGCGAGACCAGGCAGCATGTCGTGACGGCGATCGTCACCCCCACCCTGCTGTTCTGCATCGGCCCGCTCACGGTCGTGGGCTCGCTCTCCGACGGGCTCGGCCGCGGGGCCGACCAGCTCGTCGTCAAGTCGGTGCTCGACGGGTTCGCGGCCATCGCGTTCGCCTCGTCCCTGGGCGTGGGAGTGCTGCTCAGCGCAGGATCGGTCGCCCTCATCCAGGGGGCGCTCACCCTGACGGGGTTCCTGCTCGGCGACGTGCTGCCGACCCCGTACGTCGACGTCATCACTGCGGCGGGCGGCGTCATCCTGCTCGCTCTCGCCCTCGGCCTGCTCGACGTGAAGCGGATCCGGGTCGCCGAGCTCCTGCCCGCCCTCGTCCTCGCCCCGCTCCTGCTCTGGGTCGTGGCTACGGTGTTCTGATGGCGCGCAAGCAGGCGGGCACGCCCGCGCTCGACGTCCTCACCGCCGCGGGCGTCAGCTTCACGACCCACGAGTACGAGCACTCGGTGACGCGTCACTTCGGCGACGAGACCGTGTCCGTGCTCGGCGTCCCGGCCGGCCGCGTGTTCAAGACGCTCATCGCGAGCGTGACGGGCGCCGGGAAGCCGGAGCTCGTCGTCGGCGTCGTGCCGGTGTCCGGGCAGCTCGACCTGAAGTCGCTGGCCGCGGCGGTGGGTGCGAAGCGTGCGGACATGGCGGACCCGGCCGCCGCACAGCGGTCCAGCGGCTACGTCGTCGGAGGCATCTCCCCGTTCGGCCAGAGGACCCGCCTTCGTACGGTCGTGGACACGTCCGCGATGACGCACCCGACCGTGCTCGTGTCCGGGGGGCGCCGCGGCCTGCAGGTCGAGCTGGACCCCGCCGACCTCGTCCGCCTCACGGACGCCCTCGTCGCCGACATCGGTCGCGACTGACCGGCTAGGACCCTCCGTCACGGGGACCGAAGAAGAAGAACCTGCGCCGGGGGGCGGGCTCGGGAAGCGGAGCGATGTCGTGGCCCACGACCTGACCCACCTCGAGCTGCTGGGTCCGTCCCCTGTCGACGCTCCGGGTGCGGGGCCGCCGAGGACGAGGCTCCTCCTCCGCGTCCGGGCCCAGCGAGCTGACCACGAGGACCGGCAGCACCCCGGCGAAAGCCCAGACGAGCAGCACGACGGGGGTGTGGAGCTGGAAGTCGATGGGGATCACGTCGTTCGGGCTCGCCGCCGCGAGCCGGGCGTCGAACGAGTGGGGACCGAGCCAGTGGCCCGTCACGTTGCAGACGAGGCCGGCGAGGAGCGCGCCGAGGGCCGCGAGGAACGTCACGGGCCAGCCCAGCTCGCGGAACCACCGCCATGCGACGTAGCCCACACCGGCTCCGACCACGAGGCCGAGGCCCGAGAACCAGGCGTCCGTCGCGAAGACCTCGGTGAGTCCCCGCTCCGTCGTGTACCCGCGGAAGTCCTCCCCGATCGTGTACGTGGGCAGGTCGACGACGCCGAACCAGAAGACGCCCGACAGGAAGCCGACGACAGCAGCGAGAGCCGCGAAGACGGCGCACCAGGCGAGCACCCGGCGGACGTTGTGCCAGGCCTCCGGCTCGTCCGGAGTGTCGCCTCCGGCGAGAGCGTCGTCCGGAAGCGTCGCGCTCATCCTGCATCCCCTGACCGCACAGTCCTCACGTGCGCCACCAACCCTAGGCCACGCACGAGGGGCCGAGGAGCGCCTTGAGGTCGGCCATGAGGGCGCCCGACGTGGCGACGCGGAGGTCGGGTCCCAGCTTGAGCGTCTTCGCCGTGTCGCTGTTGAGGAGCCGCAGCCGCACCTCCTGGCTGCCGGGGTGGTTGTTGAGGACCCCCTTGAGCTGGGCGACGAGGACCGGCGTCACCCGCGTCACGGGCACCGCGATGGTGAGCGGCTCGCTCGTCGAGGCGTTCACGTTGATCACGCTCACCGCGCTCCCCGTGATCTCGACGCCGTCCTCCCGCGCGCGGACCCGGCCCTTCACCGACACCATGGTGTCGGTCGCCAGGGACATCGCCACCCCGGCGTACGCCTTGGGGAAGAGCATGACGTCGATCGACGCGTCGAGGTCCTCGACTGTGATGATCGCCCACATCTCGCCCTGGCGGTTCTGCTTGCGCTGGACCTGGGTGATCATGCCCGCGATCGTCACGATGCCCTCGCGGGGCTCCTCGAGCAGGGCCGAGATCGAGATGTCGCGCTTCGTGGCGAGCACGTGGTCGACGCCGTTGAGAGGGTGGTCCGACACGTACAGGCCGAGCATCTCGCGCTCGAAGGCCAGCTTCGTGCGCTTGTCCCAGTCGGGCAGGTCGGGGATGGACCCGGCCGTGGGAGCGGCCGACACGTCACCGCCCCCGTCGCCGAACAGGTCGTCCTGGCCGAAGGCCTGGTTCCGCTTGAGGTCCAGCACGTGGTCGATCGCGGTCTCGTACACCTCCATGAGCGCACGCCGCGGGTGCTTCATGGAGTCGAACGCGCCCGCCTTGATGAGCGACTCGACCGTGCGCTTGTTGCACACGGCGAGCGGCGCCCGGTCCAGGAACTCGTGGAAGGTCGACGCCGGCCCGTGCTCGCGGCGCGCCTCGCAGATCGCCTCGACGACGCCCGTCCCGACGTTGCGGATCGCGGCGAGCCCGAACCGTACGTCCTCCCCGACCGCGGAGAACTCCGCGACGGAGGTGTTGACGTCCGGCGGCAGCACGTTGATGTGCAGGCCGCGCATGTCCGCCAGGTACAGCGCCATCTTGTCCTTGTCGTCGCCGACGCTCGTGAGCAGCGCCGCGCCGAACTCGGCCGGGTAGTTGGCCTTGAGGTAGGCGGTCCAGTACGAGACGTAGGCGTAGCCGGCCGCGTGGGACTTGTTGAACGCGTAGTCGGCGAACGGGACCATCGTGTCCCAGAGCGCCTTCGTCGCGCCCTCGGAGTACCCGTTGCTCCTCATCCCCGCGTGGAAGTGGTCCCACTCCTTGTCGAGGATCTCCTTCTTCGTCTTGCCCATGGCCCGCCGCAGCAGGTCGGCGCCGCCGAGCGAGTAGCCGGCCAGGCTGCGGGCGGCGGCCATGATCTGCTCCTGGTACACGAGCAGGTGGTACGTGTCGCCGAGGATCGGGTCGAGCGCCTCGCGCAGCTCCGGGTGGATCGGCTCGATCCTCTGCCGGCCGTTCTTGCGCTCGGCGTAGTTGATGTGGGCGTTGGCGCCCATCGGGCCCGGGCGGTACAGGGCGATGACGGCGACGATGTCGTCGAACACCGTGGGCTTGAGCAGGCGCAGCAGCGCCCGCATGGGTCCGCCGTCGAGCTGGAACACGCCGAGCGTGTCGCCACGGGCCAGCAGCTCGTACGTGGGGACGTCGTCGAACGGCACGTCGCGCATGTCGAGGTCGATGCCGCGGTTCTGCTTGATGTTGCGCACGGCCGCGTCGATGACACCCAGGTTGCGCAGCCCGAGGAAGTCCATCTTCATCAGGCCCATCTCCTCGCACTGCGGGTACGCGAAGCCGGCGATGATCATGCCGTCCTTGTCCCGCTTGTGCATGGGGATGACGTCGAGCAGGGGCTCGTTGGAGATGATGA
>DASSQF010000335.1:0-3447 GCA_035702685.1 Propionibacteriaceae bacterium | reverse complement strand
TCGTCGGACGCGTCGAGACGTCGTACGAGACGCTGTCGGAAGCGTTCGTCGCTGCGCTCGACGACGACTTGGGCACGTCCACGGCCATGGCCGAGGTGTACGAGCTCGTCCGCGTCGGCAACCAGGCCCTGGCGACCGGCGACGCCGACGCGGTGAGAACGACCCTGGTCTCGGTGCAGAGCATGCTCGACGTCTTCGGGCTGCGCTCCGACGACCCGGTCTGGCAGGCCGGCGGGGACGCACGGCTGCGCCCCATCCTCGACGGTGTGATCGCCGAGCTCCTCGACCAGCGCCAGGCGGCACGTACCCGCAAGGACTTCGCCGCCGCCGACTCGATCCGCAACCGCCTCACCGACCTCGGGGTCGTCGTCGAGGACACGCCCAACGGACCCCGATGGAGCTTGTGATGGCAGGGAACTCGTCGCGCCAGGGCGCGGTACGCAAGACCGGCAAGGGCATCGGCGCCAAGGGCCGTACCGCCGGCTCGGGGGGTCGCGTCCGCCGCGGCCTCGAGGGCAAGGGCCCGACGCCGAAGGCGGAGGACCGCCCGTACCACAAGGCGTACAAGTCCAAGGAGTCCGCGAAGACGGGCCAGCCGCCACGGCGTCAGCCCCGAGAAGGCCGGACCGGCAAGCCGGGCGCCGGCCCCGAGTGGGTCGTGGGACGCAACCCTGTGCTCGAGGCGCTGCAGGCGGGGCTGCCCGTCCGTACGGCCTACGTCGCCGAGGGCGCCGAGCGTGACGACCGTCTGCGGGAGATCCTGCAGTTCGCGGCGACCAACGCGCTGCCGATGCTCCAGGTGACCCGCAACGAGCTCGACCGGCTCACCGGCGGCGCCGTCCATCAGGGCGTGGCGCTCCTGCTGCCCTCGTACGAGTACGCGCACCCCGACGACGTCCTCGCCGAGGCGCTCGACGCCGACACCGGTCTGGTCGTGGCCCTCGACCAGGTCACCGACCCTCGTAACCTCGGCGCCGTCATCCGGTCCGCCGCGGCGTTCGGCGCCCAGGGCGTCGTCATCCCCGAGCGCCGCTCGGCGCAGATGACGGCGGCCGCGTGGAAGACGTCGGCCGGTGCCGCCGCACGGATCCCGGTCGCGAAGGCGACGAACCTCAACCGGGTGCTGAAGCAGGCGGCCGACATGGGGTTCACGATCGTCGGCCTCGCCGGCGAGGGCGACGTCGAGGTGAGCGAGCTCACGTACGACGGGCCCGTCCTGCTCGTCGTCGGCAGCGAGGGCGAGGGCCTGTCCCGGCTCGTGCGCGAGAACTGCACGTACCTCGCCCGCATCCCGATCGCGAGCTCCGTCGAGAGCCTCAACGCGGGCGTGGCGGCGGGGATCGCCCTGTACGAGATCGCGCGCCACCGCTGAGGCCCTCGCCGGGCTGATCCTCGCGCGCTCGCCGCTGCGACGAGCCGCGGGTGCGGGGGGCGAGCGTCGGGCCGCCCGATTCCGTACGCTCGGGCAGGTGACGAACCCTCGCAAGATCATGATCGACACCGACCCTGGCATCGACGACGCCATGGCGATCTTCTACGCCCTGTCGTCGCCCGAGCTGGAGGTCGTGGCGATGACGTCCATCTTCGGCAACGCGACGACCGAGACGAGCACGTACAACGCCCTCGCGCTCCTCGCCCTCGCCGAGCGCACCGACATCCCCGTGGCCCGCGGGGCGGACGCGCCCCTCGTCGCGACGTACGGCGGTCCGGTCGCCTTCGTCCACGGCGCCGACGGGCAGGGCAACGCGGGCATCGCCGCCTCACCGGTCCCGGCGGTGCGCGAGAGCGCCGCCGAGCTCATCGTCCGTACGGTCATGGCCGCTCCCGGCGAGATCACGCTCGTACCGGTCGGCCCCCTGACGAACATCGCCCTCGCGATGCGGCTCGAGCCGAAGCTGACCCAGAACCTCCGCGAGATCGTGCTCATGGGCGGCAACGCCTTCTGCCCCGGCAACGTCAACCCGTCCGCCGAGGCCAACATCCACAACGACCCGGAGGCGGCCGACATCGTGTTCGGCGCCGCCTGTCCCATCACGATGGCCGGCCTCGACGTGACGCAGAAGGTGCAGATGACCACCGCCGACCTGGCGCGCATCGCGGCGATGGGCAACCCCCGCGCGGAGCACCTCGCCCGGATCCTGCCGTGCTACGTCGACTTCCACAGCCGGTACGACGGGCTGGACGGCATCTTCGTCCACGACTCGACCGCGATCAGCTACCTCCTGGCGCCCGACGCGTTCACGTGGTCCGAGCACCCCATCCGGGTCGACTGCGGCCAGAGCTTCGGACGGGCGAAGACGATCGCCGACGAGACCGTGGGCAACGACAATGCGGCCTGGGCGGGACGGACGCCTGTACGGATCCTCACCGGCGCCGACTCGCGCCGCCTCGTGGAGCTCGAGCTGGAGCGCCTGGGCCTCGACTGACTCGGCTCGCCGGTTTCGGCCGTCTCGATTGGCCTGCACCTCGCAAATGGGTCCGGTCGGCGATCGGGACGGCCAAAACCGGTCCCCTGCAGGTGTGAATACGCTTGGCCTGCTTGACGCCACCTGCTCCGACGCAGGGTCGGCTCCGAGCCATGATGGGAGCGAGCATGATCGCACGACCTCGGATCGGGCTGCTCTCCCGCGGCGACCACGCAAGCGGAACGGAGACCGCACGCGCACAGGAGCGCCTGGCGCCTCTGTACGCAGCCTTCGCGGAGCTGTCCGTCACCGCCGTGCCGGTGATCTACGACGACGAGCACGTCGACGAGGTCCGTCAACAGGTCCTGGGGCTCGACGGGCTGCTCGTGTGGGTGAACCCCGTGCAGGACGGCCTCGACCGCTCCCGCCTGGACGTCCTGCTGCGCGAGGTCGCCGACGCCGGCGTGTGGGTCTCCGCACACCCGGACGTGATCCTGGGCCTGGGCACCAAGGAGGTCCTGTACAGCACGAGGGGCCTGGGGTGGGGAACGGACACCGACGTCTTCCGGAGCCCGACCGAGCTCGCCACCCGCCTGCCCGGGACACTCGCCCGGCACCGGACCCTCGTGCTCAAGCAGGGCCGGGGGATGGGAGGTGTCGGGGTGTGGAAGGTCGCGGTCGTCTCCGAGAAGTCCGGACCGGTCACCGCCGACACGGTGCTGCACGTCCAGCACGCCGCGGACGGCAGCGCACCGCGGGAGTCACGCCTCGCCGACTTCGTCGCCGATTGCGAGGCCTACTTCACCTGGTCCGGACTCGTCGTGACCCAGCCGTACCAGCAGCGCCTCGCCGACGGCATGATCCGTGCCTACTTCGTCCATGACCGTCTCGTCGGGTTCCAGCACCAGTGGCCGACGGCCCTCCTCGCCGAGCCCCCCTCCCAGGCCCCTCGGCAGCGGGTGATGGAGGACCCGGACACCCCGGACTACGCGGGGCTGCGGCATTCGCTGGAGACCGCGTGGATTCCGGGGCTCCAGTCCGT
>DASSQF010000334.1:0-12821 GCA_035702685.1 Propionibacteriaceae bacterium | reverse complement strand
CGGTCGCCTCGGCGTAGGCGTAGATCAGCTTCGCGCCGCGGCGGATGATCCCCTCCCACTCCTGCGACGTCCCGGCCTTCCGACTCCGCGGTGGCGATCTCCTTGCGGTAGAGGATGTTCACCGCACCCTGCGCGCCCATGACCGCGATCTGCGCCGAGGGCCAGGCGAGGTTGATGTCGGCCCCGAGGTGCTTGCTGCCCATGACGTCGTACGCGCCCCCGTACGCCTTCCGCGTGATGATCGTCAGCAGCGGAACCGTCGCCTCCGAGTACGCGTACAGCAGCTTCGCGCCCCGTCGGATGATGCCCTTCCACTCCTGGTCCGTACCGGGCAGGAAGCCGGGCACGTCGACGAACGTCATGACGGGGATGTTGAAGCAGTCGCAGGTACGGACGAAGCGGGCCGCCTTCTCGGACGCGTCGATGTCGAGGCAGCCGGCGAACACCATGGGCTGGTTCGCGATGACCCCGATCGAGCGGCCCTCGACGCGGCCGAAGCCGCAGATGAGGTTCTGGGCGAACAGCGGCTGGACCTCGAGGAACTCGTCGTTGTCGAGGACCGTACGGATGACCTCGTGCATGTCGTACGGCTGGTTCGCCGAGTCGGGGACGAGCGTGTCGAGCAGCCGGTCGTGGTCGGTGATCGTGAGGTCGACCTCGTCCTCGATGTAGATGGGCGGGTCCTCGAGGTTGTTCTGCGGCAGGTACGTGATGAGGTCCCGCACGTACTCGATCGCGTCGTTCTCGTCCGCGGCGAGGTAGTGGGCGTTGCCGGACTTCGTGTTGTGCGTACGGCCTCCGCCGAGCTCCTCGAGCGTGACGTCCTCACCCGTGACGGTCTTGATGACCTCAGGGCCGGTGATGAACATCTGCGAGGTCTGGTCGACCATGATGACGAAGTCGGTGAGCGCCGGGCTGTACACGTGGCCGCCGGCCGCCGGGCCCATGATGAGCGAGATCTGCGGGATGACGCCCGAGGCGATCGTGTTGCGGCGGAAGATCTCCGCGTACAGCCCGAGCGAGACCACGCCCTCCTGGATGCGGGCGCCGCCGCCTTCGTTGATGCCGATGATCGGGACGCCGGTCTTGAGGGCGAAGTCGATGATCTTGCAGATCTTCTCCCCGTACACCTCGCCGAGCGCCCCGCCGAAGATCATGACGTCCTGCGAGAACACGCACACGGGCCGGCCGTGGATCGCCCCCGTGCCCGTGATGACGCCGTCGCCGTACGGCCTGCGGGCGTCGAGCCCGAAGTTCGTCGAACGGTGCCGCGCGAACTGGTCGAACTCGGAGAAGGTCCCCTCGTCGAGAAGGGCGAGGACCCGCTCGCGGGCTGTCATCTTGCCCTTGGCGTGCTGCTTCTCGACGGCCGCGGCGGGCGCGTTGTGGATGGCCTCTTCGATCCGTCGGGCCAGGTCGGCGGCTTTGCCGGCTGTCGTGTGGATGTCGATGTCCATGAGCGCACACCCTAGCGAGTGGTGAGCGTGTCCGAGCCGCGTCGACCGGCGGCACGGATGCCGGTGTCCGGATGCCGACCGGTACGGCTAGCGTCAGCACTCATGGGTGCTCTGGACGGCGTCGACCTGGCTGGTGTCGGTCCCTGGACGGTCGAGGCGGTCGCGAGCACCGGCTCGACGAACGCCGACCTCGCCGAGCGTGCCCGTGCCGGAGTCCCGGCCTGGACGGCGATGGTCGCGGGCGAGCAGACCGGGGGGCGCGGACGGCTCACCCGTACCTGGTCCAGCCCGTCCGGCACGTCGGTGTCCCTGTCCGTCCTGCTGCGGCCCTCGCGGCCGGTCTCCGAGTGGGGCCTCCTCCCGCTGCTCACCGGCCTCGGGGTCGCGCGTGGCCTGGCGGCCCTGGGCGTCGACGCGGTCCTCAAGTGGCCGAACGACGTGCTGCTGCCCGCGGACGACGAGCGCAAGGTCTGCGGGATCCTCGCCGAGCTCGTGGCGACTCCGACGCCGAGCGTCGTCATCGGCATGGGCATCAACGTCGGACAGCAGCGCGACGAGCTCCCCGTCGACACGGCGACGTCGCTGCGACTCGTCGGTGTGGACGCGACAAGGCCTCAGGTCGTGTCCGCGGTGCTCACGGAGCTGGGTGACGTGTACGGGACGTGGGCGTCGTACGGATGGGCCGCGCTGCAGGACGCGTACACCTCCGCCTGCGTCACGCTCGGCAGGACCGTGCGCGTCGAGGTGCCCGATGGTGAGGCGGTGCTCGGTACGGCCGCCTCGATCACGCCTGACGGGAGGATCGTCGTACGGACCCGGGAGGGCGAGCGCGCCTTCGCCGCGGGCGACGTCCACCACCTGCGTGCGCTCTGAGGCGGGTCTCGCCCCCGTCACCCGCGCGTGTGGGACCCTTTCCCCATGCCGTTCTCGGAGAAGCTGCTCGGCGAGGGGGAGCACGTGGTGCTCGACCTGCGCACGCACTGGAAGGCCCTCATCTGGCCGGCTGTCGCGTTCGTGCTCCTGTGCCTGGCCACGGGCGTCGTCATCGGGGTCGCCCTGCCCGAGGTCCCGCCGGGCGGGAAGACGGTCCTCGGCTGGGTCATCGCCGCCGTGGCCGTCATCCTCCTCGTGTGGCTCTGTATCGTGCCGTTCCTCCGCTGGTACACGACGACGTACACGATCACCGACCGTCGCCTCATCACCCGCCGCGGCATCCTCAACAAGAGCGGCCACGACCTGCCGCTCGTGCGGATCAACAACGTCGAGTACCAGAAGTCCCTCATCGACCGCATGCTCGGCTGCGGCACCCTGACGCTCACCACGGCCGCCGAGGATCCGCTGACCCTCCACGACATCCCTGACGTCGAGAACGTCCACCTCCGGCTCGGCGAGCTCATGACGGACGCCGACGCGACCCGTCGCGAGGACACGTGAGCCAACCCGCCACGGACCGGCTCGCGCTGCACCACCAGCTCGCCCGGTTCGTCGCCGCCGGCGTCGTGTCGGCGATCGTCGACTTCGGCGTCCTGTGGCTGCTCATGCGCGCCGGCCTCGGCCATACCCCCGCGAAAGCCGTCTCGTTCGTGTGCGGGACGACGACGGCGTACCTCATCAACCGGCGCTGGACGTTCGGCGCGGCAGGATCGCACCGCACGTTCCTGGCCGTGCTGGCGCTGTACGGGTCCACGTTCGTCGTCCAGGTCGGACTGTTCGCCGTGCTGTTCCCGTGGCTCGACCAGCGGTGGGGCTACACGTTCGCGCAGGTCGTCGGCTTCGTCATCGCGCAGGGTGTCGCCACGACCGTCAACTTCGTCGTCCAGCGCGCGGTGATCTTCCGGCACTGACGAGGGGTCCGGCTAGGCTCGCCGCCGTGGGAGCACCAGTCGTGGGCATCATCGGCGGTGGGCAGCTCGCCCGCATGATGCACGCGGCCGGCATCGGCCTCGGCATCCGGGTCGCGCTGCTGGCCGAGGGGCCGGACGTATCGGCAGCACAGGTCGTCCACGACGTGACGGTCGGCGACTACACCGACCCGGACACGGTGACCGCGTTCGCGGACCGCTGCGACGTCGTGACGTTCGACCACGAGCACGTCCCCACCTCGCTGCTCCACGAGCTCCAGAACCGGGGGGTCCTCGTACGGCCGGGGCCGGAGGCGCTCGTCCACGCGCAGGACAAGATCGTCATGCGGACGCGCCTCGCCGCGCACGGCCTGCCCGTACCGGCGTTCGCCGTCGTGGCCTCCCCCGACGAGCTCGTCGCCTTCGCCGACCGCACCGGCTGGCCCGTCATCGCGAAGACCTCCCGCGGCGGCTACGACGGGAAGGGCGTGTGGAAGGTGGACGACCCCTCCGGCGCCGGCGAGCCCTTCGCGAACCTCGTCCCGGGCGTCCAGATCCTCGCCGAGGAGTTCGTGCCGTTCGTCCGCGAGCTGTCGGCCCTCGTCGTCCGGTCCCCGTCCGGACAGGCGGTCGCCTACCCGGTGAGCGAGTCCGTCCAGGAGGACGGGATCTGCGTCGAGACGACCACGCCCGCGCCCGGCCTCACCGAGGAGCAGGCGACGGCGTGCCAGCGGCTCGCGCTCGAGGTCGCCCGCGACCTGGAGGTCACGGGGATGCTCGCCGTCGAGCTCATGGAGCGGGCGGACGGCACCGTCGTCGTCAACGAGCTCGCCATGCGGCCGCACAACACGGGCCACTGGTCGATCGACGGAGCGGTGACCAGCCAGTTCGAGAACCACCTGCGCGCCGTCCTGGACCTGCCGCTCGGGGACCCGGGCACCGTGGCTCCGTGGAGCGTCATGCACAACGTGCTCGGGGGCGGGCGTACCGACCTCGTCGACGGCCTCCGGCACGTCCTCGCGCGCGACCCGGGGCTCAAGGTGCAGCTGTACGGGAAGGACGTCGTCCCGGGCCGTAAGGTCGGGCACGTCACGGCCGTGGGCGCCGACCTCGACGAGGTCCGTCGTCGCGCGCGCCACGGTGCGGCAGAGCTGAGGAGCGGGTCATGAGCGCACGCGTCGGGATCGTCATGGGGTCGGACTCCGACTGGCCGACGATGCAGGCCGCGGCCGAGGCGTGCGCCGAGTTCGGCGTCGAGTACGAGGCGGACGTCGTGAGCGCGCACCGGATGCCGGAGGACATGGTGGCGTACGGACGCGGCGCCCACGAACGCGGGCTCGAGGTCATCATCGCGGGCGCGGGCGGGGCCGCCCACCTTCCCGGCATGCTCGCGGCGCTCACCCCGCTGCCGGTCATCGGCGTCCCGGTCCCCCTGAAGTACCTCGACGGCATGGACTCGCTCCTCTCCATCGTCCAGATGCCCGCCGGCGTCCCGGTCGCGACGGTGGCGATCGGCAACGCGCGCAACGCCGGCCTGCTCGCCGTACGCATCCTGGCGGCCGGTGACCCGGTCCTCACGGCGCGCATGCTCGAGTTCCAGGAGTCCCTGCGCGCGACGGCGCAGGCGAAGGGCGAGGCCGTCCGGGGCAGGTGAGCCTCGTCCCGACCGCGTGGCGTGCCGGGCCGCGGGACGTCGCCGGTGATACTGGTAGGCGCTCAACGACCCCTCCCGCAAGGAGAGCACCGTGGCACCGACCGAGGCGACACCCCCACGCACCGGAGTTCTCAGCCGCAGCCAGGCGACCGTCTTCCGCCGTGGCGCGACGATGCTCGCCATGTCCCTGGTCCTGCCCGGGTCGGCTCAGCTCGCGGCGGGTAGCCGGCGGATCGGCCGCTGGGGGGTCAGGGTCTGGGGTCTGGCCGTCGCGGCGCTCCTGCTCGCGGTGCTGCTGCTCCTCGCGGCGCGCAACGTCCTGCTCACGGTGCTCACGACCGGCTGGGTGCTGTGGGTCGCGTCCTGGCTGGTCCTCGCGGCGGGCCTGTTCTGGGCCTTCATCCTCGTCAACGCGTGGTGGGCGGCTCGACCGAGGGACATGGGCACGACGCGTGCCGTCCTCCTCGGCGGGGTCGCGCTCGTCCTCGCGGTCGTGATCGCGTACGGCACTGTCCTCACGGCGTCCGCGCTGCGGGCCTCGGGCGACGCCATCTCCAGCGTCCTGGGTGGCGGCGGCGACACGAAGGTCAAGGACGGCCGCTACAACATCCTCCTGCTCGGCAGCGATGCGGGGAACGACCGGGAAGGCGCGCGCACCGACAGCGTGACGGTGGCGAGCGTTGACGCCCGCACCGGCCGCACGGTCCTGTTCGGTCTCCCGCGCAACCTCGAGGACGTGCCGTTCCCCGAGTCGTCCCCGCTCCACGCGCTGTACCCGAACGGCTACGGCTGCGAGACCCACGAGTGCCTGCTCAACGCGATCTACAAGCTGGGCTGGGACAACAAGAAGCTCTACCCGGGCGTCAAGGACCCCGGTGTCCAGGCGGTCGAGGAGGCCGTGCAGGCGACCACCGGGCTCCAGCTCAACTACTACGCCATGGTCGACATGTACGGGTTCAAGGACCTCATCGACGCCCTCGGCGGGGTGAACATCGACATCGGCATCCAGGTGCCCGTCGGCGGCGACCAGGCCACGGCGACGAGCTACATCGAGCCCGGTCCGAGCCGACACCTCACCGGAGCCGAGGCGCTCTGGTTCTCGCGCCAGCGCACCGGCTCGACCGACTACGCCCGGATGCAGCGGCAGAAGTGCGTGATGTCGGCGATGCTGCACCAGATGGACCCCATGACGGTCGCCACGAAGTTCGGCCAGATCGCGACGGCGACGGGGCAGGTCCTCGTCACGGACGTCCCGTCCGACCAGGTGGGGACGCTCGCGGAGCTCGCGGTGAAGGCGCGCTCCCTCGACATCAGGAACGTCATCTTCTCGCCGCCGCTCATCGCGCCGGGCAGCCCGAACTTCGCGGTGATCCGGCAGACGGTCGCCGACCAGATCGCCGCCTCCGAGGCGCTGGACGCGGCAGCGAAGAGCGTGAAGCCCGCCCCGGCGGCCACGACGTCCGCGCCCACGAAGGCGTCGGCGCCCTCGTCGACGGCCGCTTCGGCGACGGCGGCCGTCACCGGGAAGAAGTCGGCGTTCGTCAACGAGTCCGTCGCCCCGACCAGCGACAGCCTCACGGGGGAGTGCGCGGCCCGCTGACGGGGAGGTCCGTCAGGAGAGCATGTCGCGGACGAGGGGAGCGACCTTCGTCCCGTACAGGCCGATGCTCTCGCTGATGAGCTCGTGGGCCAGGGGCCCGGTGCTCACCTTCATCGAGAACCGGGAGGCGCCGAGCGCCCGGACCCCGGCCGCGATCTTCCGCGCCACGGTCTCGGGTGAGCCCACCGTCATGGAGCCGTGCTCGAGCTCGTAGCGGAACGAGTCGGGCGTCGGGCGCCGCCAGCCGCGGTCCCGTCCGACACGCGTCATGCCCGTCACGTACGGACCGAAGTACTGCGAGATCGCCTCCTCGTCCGTCGCCGCGACGTGACCGAAGCTGTGGAAGCCGACCCTGCCCTCGGGCTGGCCCAGCTGGGCGAGGGCCCGGTGGTACAGCTCGACGAACGGCGCGAAGCGGTCGACCGGGCCGCCGATGATGGCCAGCATGAGGTCCAGCCCGTGCCGTGCGGCACGGATCACCGACTCGGGGCTGCCTCCGACCGCGACCCAGGTGGTGAGGGGTCCGTGCTCGACGGGCGGGAAGACCTCGACGTCCGTGAGGCTCTGCGTCAGGGTGCCCTGCCACGTGACGCGACGCCGGTTGCGGAGCTCGACGAACATCGCGAGCTTCTCCTCGAAGAGCTCCTGGTAGTCGGTGAGGTCGAAGCCGAACAGCGGGAACGACTCCGTGAACGAGCCTCGGCCGACGATGACCTCCGCGCGCCCCGAGGAGAGCGCGTCGAGCGTCGAGAACCGCTCGTACACGCGGACGGGGTCGTCCGAGCTCAGGACGGTGACGGCGCTCGCGAGCCGGAGACGCGTCGTCCGGCCGGCGATGCCGGCGAGGACCATCTCCGGCGACGACACGGCGAAGTCGTCGCGGTGGTGCTCGCCGATGCCGATGACGTCCAGGCCCACCTGCTCGGCCAGCACCGCCTCGTCCACGACGTTGCGGATCACCTGCGCGTGGCTGAGCGGCTTCCCGTCAGTGCCCAGCGTGACGTCGCCGAACGTGTCGACCCCAAGTTCGATCTCCATCGCCCTCCGGCCCTTGAACCGTCAACGTTGTCCCCGCTCGCATCGTACGGTGTGCACAGGCGGACGGTGGAGAGGGCGACACGTGACGGAGCGGCTGGGCATCCTGGGCGCCGGCAAGCTCGGTACGGCAGTGGCGCGGCTGGCGGTCGACGCAGGGCGTCAGGTCCTCATCTCGGACGTACGGGACGACGCGATGGTGCAGCTCGTCGTGTCCACGATCGCGGCCGGCGCCCGGCTGGTCCCGGCTGACGAGATGCTGTCGGGGTCGGACATCGTGCTGCTCGCCATCCCGTACTCGCACCTGGGCGACCTCGACCTCGGAGCGCTGACCCACGTGGTGGTCGTCGACGCGACGAACGCCTGGCTCGAGGTCGACGGAGCGGACCCGCCCTCCTCCCCCCTGCACGGCCGCACGGGGCTGCGCCTCGTCCGTACGTTGAACCACCTCGCGTACGAGGACCTCATCGCGTACGCGGAGCCGAAGGGCGCCCCGTACCGCACGGCGGTCGCGGTCGCGTCCGACGACGTCGATGCCCGCGCCAGCGTTGCGGGGCTCGTCGACGACCTCGGCTTCGACCCTGTGGAGATCGACGGGCGCAGTGCCTGGATGCTCGAGAGCAACGGCCCGTTCTTCGGGCGTCGCCTGGCCCGTGAGGAGATGAGCGCCCTCGTCTCGGCGTCCCGACGCGCCGACCGTCTCACGTGGTGAGCGTCAGCAGGGGGGCGTGAGGGGCTTCGGCCTGCTCGCGCCTGCCTGGGCGGCGGTGAGGATGGCCTCGATCGCGAACCGGGTGGCCTCGGGGAGATCGACGGCCTCGGAGTCGAGGAGCCACTGGAGCTGGATGCCGTCCATCACCCCGATGATCGAGCTCGCGGCGTGCGTGCAGACGTCGTCGGGCAGGTCGGGCCCGCACACCACGCGCAGGGCCTCCTCGATGTAGCCCCTCAGCAGAGCGAAGCGGTTGACGACGAAACCGCGCGCCGGGTGGTTCTCGGTCACGGACTCGCCGGTGATCGCCGCGTACGTCTGCACGATGCCCGCTCGGTCGGCGTTGGCCGCGGCCGTCCTCGTGAGGTGCCAGAACAGGTCCATGCCCTCGGGCATCTTCTGCTGCGCGAGAACCTCCAGGTCCTCCTGGTCGCGGTACTCGAGGACGGCGATGAGCAGGGCCTCCTTGGACCCGAAGTGGTGCAGCACCCCGGCGTGCGTCATCCCGACCTGAGCCGCGATGTCGATGAGAGAGCCCTTCTGGTACCCCTTGGTCCCGAACGTCTTCGCGGCCGCGCGCACGATCTCCGCCCGTCGCTCCGGCGTGGACTTCCGCTCGCCCCTCAGCCTCAGGGGCGACGCGTTGCTCGGGTCCGCCACCTGCGTGCCGCCGGTCCGGAGGGCGGCCTCGCCCGTCGTCATGTCGACCTCATCTCGCGCATCGCCGGCCATCGGGTCACCGCTCGGGAGGCGGGCTATAGCCCATGGCCTGGTACGACTGCATCACGTCTCCCTTGACGAGATCGATCGATAACGAAACGGTCACCCCGCGGCTGGAGCCCATCCCTGGGTGTTACTGTCTGGTCAGTAACTGTACGACCAGGGCAGCCTCAATGGAGAGGATTCATGGGAATCGAAAGCGTCGGCGACGAGCCGGGTCCTGGATCCGACGGCTGGCACGATCTCACGGGCGGCGACTGGGTACTGAGGGTTGACCCCACCACGTCCGCGTGGGCGGCCGTGCCTGAGGACCTGCGAACGACCCTTGCCTTCGGCATCCCCGGGACCGTTCCGGGCTGCGTCCACACCGACCTCATGGCCGCCGGGCTGCTCGCGGACCCGTACGTCGGTGCGAACGAGGCGGAGCAGGTCTGGGTCGGGCAGCAGACCTGGAGCTACTCGTACACCCTCAACCTCGGCATCGACGCCGCAGAGCTGGCCGCTGACAACTGCGACCTCGTGTGCGACGGTCTCGACACCATCGCGGAGATCCGGGTGAACGGACGCACGATGGGCACGTCGGAGAACATGCACCGGCGGAACGTCTTCCCCATCCGTCCCAACATCGGGGTCGGCAGGAACCACATCGAGATCGTCTTCAGCCCGGCGCTGGAGTACACGGCGCGGATGGCTGAGCTCGTCGGCGAGCGTCCCCACGTCGAGAAGCACCCTTTCAACCTCATCCGGAAGATGGCCTGCAACTTCGGTTGGGACTGGGGACCGGCCCTGGTCACCGCGGGCATCTGGAAGTCGATCGGGCTGCGGAGCTGGGACCACGCGCGGGTCACCGACGTCGGCGTCTTCGCGACCGCGACCGAGACCGGCCCCGGCCAGTGGCGCGGCGACCTGCGGGTTGACGTCCAGATCCAGGGGGAGACCCGCTTCGGGGCCGTCACCGTGCGGGTCTCCGGCAACGGCGCCCACGGTGAGGCGGTCGTGCCGGCGCAGGACTGGACCCAGGTCGAGCTCAGCCTCAGCGACATCCAGCCGTGGTGGCCCCACAGCCTGGGCGAGCAGCCTCTCTACGAGGTCGAGGTGGTGTTCCACAACGACGTGCGCGTCCTCGACACGCTGCATCGCCGCACCGGCTTCCGGACCGTCGAGCTCGACACGACCCCCGATGCCGACGGCCGGGGCGCGACGTTCGGGATCGTCGTCAACGGCGTCCAGGTGTTCGCGCGCGGCATGGACTGGATTCCCGACGACTGCTTCCCGAGCCGGATCACCCGTGAGCGTTACCGTGAGCGCGTGCAGCAGGCCAAGGACGCGGGCGTCGACCTCCTGCGCGTCTGGGGCGGAGGCCTGTACGAGCAGGAGGCCTTCTACGAGGCGTGCGACGAGCTCGGGGTGATGGTCTGGCAGGACTTCGCCCTGGCGTGTGCCGCGTACCCCGAGGAGGAGCCGTTCGCCCTCGAGTTCGAGGCCGAGGCCCGGGACAACGTCATCCGCCTGTCGGCATACCCGTCGCTCGTGCTGTGGAACGGCAACAACGAGAACCTCTGGGGACACGAGGACTGGGGCTGGAAGCAGCAGCTCGAGGGCCGTACCTGGGGGGCCGACTACTACTACCGGCTGTTCCCGGAGATCGTCGCGGAGCTGGACCCGACCCGTCCGTACTGGCCGGGCAGCCCCTCGTCCGGCCCCGCGGACATCCACCCCAACGACCCGAACTACGGGTGCATCCACGTCTGGGACGTGTGGAACAGCCGTGACTACACCGGGTACGACGACTACTCGCCACGCTTCGTCGCCGAGTTCGGCTACCAGGGGCCTGCGACGTGGGCCACGTGGGCCCGGACACTGGCTCCGGAGGACCGGAGCGCCACGAGCGCGACGATGCTCGCCCACCAGAAGGCGAACGGGGGCAACGCGAAGCTCAACGAGGGCATCAAGGGCCACCTCGCCCAGCCCGGTGAGACCGCCGCGGACTTCGACGAGTGGCTGTTCGCGATGCAGGTGCAGCAGGCGAGGGCGGTGCGGTACGGCATCGAGCGCTGGCGCTCCTTGCGTGGCCGCTGCCTCGGCAGCATCGTGTGGCAGCTCAACGACTGCTGGCCGGTCACGAGCTGGGCGGCTCTCGACCTGGGCACCGACGCGGCCGGACTGCCGGTCGCACGGCGCAAGCCCTTGTGGTACGCCGTCCGCTCCGCCTACGCCGACCACCTGGTCACGATCCAGCACGGCACGGAGGGCTGGCGTGTCGTCCTCGTCAACGACGGGCGCGACACGTGGGCGGCGCGTGGCCGCGTGACGCTTCGGACCCTCTCGGGCGAGGTGGTGTGGTCGCAGGACCTCGACGAGACGCTGGCTCCGCGATCCCGCAAGGACGTCTGTCTGACCGAGGTCGCGGGTACGGACCGTCCGGACGTGGCGCTGGTGGCGACGGTCGACGGCGCCGAGCGTGCCGTACGGCTCCTCGTCGAGGACGTGGCGGCCGATCTGCCCGATGCCTGCTTCGAGACCTCGGTGACACGGACGGAGTCGGGCGTCGCAGTCCAGGTGACCGCACGCACGTTCCTGCGCTCGCTCTGCCTGTTCCCGGACCGCGTGTCCGAGAACGCCTATGCCGACAGCCTGCTCGTCGACCTCTTCCCTGGTGAGACGCACACCTTCACAATCACGGGGGACATCCCCCAGGATGCAGACATCGCCCTCACCCGAGGACCGGTTCTGCGTTCAGTCACCACACCGTTGACCCCGAGCGAGGCCGCATGACAGTGGCCTGAGATATTTGCGGTGGTCGGCAGCGAAGCCGACGCTCACCGCGCCGTAAGCGCATCACCAAGAACCGCATCACAGCTTGTATTCCAGTCATTGAAGTGGCCCAACGCCGGGCCAAACCAACGGAGGTAACAATGTCGGATTCAGTCTTCTCCACCCCCTCCCGCCGCTCGCTGTTCAAGCTCGGCGGCGTGGTGGCCGGTGGTCTGGCCCTCGCGGCCTGCTCCAAGAAGGGCGGGACGACCGGGGGCGCCTCGGGTGGCTCCGCGGGCACCCTGCCGGGCATCGGGAACAACGGACAGGTCGGCAAGGGCCGTACGCAGAACGCGGACACGCTCTTCATCGCCGGCTTCCAGTGGGGCCCGCCCACCACGTACAACCCCTTCTCGCCGACCGCCGCGTGGCCGGCCAGCTCCAACGTCATGCAGATCGTCTACGAGTCGCTGCTCCGCTGGAACATCCTCACCGGTGAGATCCTCCCCGGCCTCGCGAAGTCGTACAAGGTCGACGGCACCAGCACGATCACCCTCACCATGCAGGACGGCATCACGTTCAACGACGGCTCTCCCTGCACCGCGAAGGACGCCGCCTTCTCGTTCAACATCGGCAAGACCGCCTCCGGTGTCTCGGTCGCCTCGTTCTTCCAGGCCGCCGACTCCATCGACGCGACGGACGACAAGACCCTCGTCGTCAAGGTCAGCCAGAAGACGAAGAACGTCGGCCAGGTGCTGCGCCTCCTCACCGAGACCTACATCGTCCCGCAGAAGGTCTTCTCGTCCCTCGCGGCGGACAAGGTCGCCACCGAGATCATGACGAACCCCGTCGGCACCGGCCCCTTCAAGGTGGACACCGCCGACCAGACGCAGGTCGTCCTCACGCAGACCGGCTCCTACTGGGGCAAGACGTTCTACGGCGGCCTCCCGGTCATGCAGAAGATCATCCACCCCATCTTCAAGGGCAACGAGGACGCGAACCTCCAGTTCGCCAACGGCGGCCTCGACGTCTGCCAGACCTTCCAGAG
>DASSQF010000333.1:0-14416 GCA_035702685.1 Propionibacteriaceae bacterium | reverse complement strand
CTCCGTCCGTGGCCCAGGTCAGGAGCTCCAGGGAGCCGTCCCGCACGCCCAGCTCCGTCCGTACGGCCACCTCGGCGGCCTGCACGGGAGGGCTGTAGGTCGTGCGTCCGCGCATGAGGTCCGGCACGACCTCGTCGCGCGCGATGGCGTCCGCCAGCTCCGAGACCCGGTCGCTGACGACCCGTCCGTACACGACCTGACTGGGCAGTGCGAGGCACGTGGGCGCGAAGCGGTGCCCGCCCAGGTGGGTCGTCTCCCAGAGCCGGTCCCCCTCGACGACGGCGAGGAGGTCGTCGACGAGCGGCCGCCCGAGACGGGCACAGCACGCGTCACGCCGGGCGTGCGTGCAGACGAGGACCAGCCACGGCTCCGACGACCATCCCTCGGGCCTCACGTCCTGCCTCAAGGAGCCGAGAGCTGACGCGAGGTCCGTCGGCGAGGGAAGTCCGGTGGTGCGGGTGGAGGCGACGCGTCCCGCCGTCGCGACGATGACGGTGGGCGTGTCGGGCAGCCCTGTGGCGCCTGCGCGGGCCGGGCCCGGTCGTCGGACCAGGCCGACGCTGGCGTCGAGAAGGTCGAGCTCCGCGACGTAGTCCAGCTCGAGAGCCTCGAGCGGAGAGGCGGGCCAGGGCCCGAGGTGCTCGATGAAGACGTGAGCGTCCCCCACCGGGGCGCTCCCCGGCAGCGCCTCGTCCGCGTTCAGCGCCGCGCACCAGCGCTCGTCATCAGCCACCCGCAGACTCCATCACATCGCGCACGGAACCGTCCGTCAGTCGTCCGGCCCGGCGGTGTGGACCACGGCTTCGACGTTGTTCCCGTCGGGGTCGCGGACGAAGGCGCCGAAGTATCCGGGGTGGTACTCGGGCCAGAGCCTCGGCTCGTGCAGGCTCTCGGCCCCGGTCGCCAGGGCCGCATCGTAGAAGGCCCGTACAGCGGTGGCGTCCTCGGCGACGAACGCGAGGTGGACCTCACGGTTCGGCCCGATGCCGGGGAACGTGCTGAGCCAGAACGTCGGCTTGCCGTCCGTGCCGTAGCCGGCTCCGTAGTCGCCGTCCATGATCACCGAGTAGCCGAGCGGCGCGAGGACCGCGTCGTAGAACCGCCTGGCCGCAGCCAGGTCGGAGCAGTTGATGCCTACGTGGTCGAGCATGCAGCCGACGCTATCCCTGTCCCCGGACACTTCTCCGGGACCGGGACGTGTCAGTCGTCGGCGTGGCTCATCGCGCCCGGCCAGTACGGCGTCGCGCTCTTCTGGAACACCGGGAAGTCGTCCACGGGGGCGTCGTCGTCGACGTACGGGCCCTGATCGAGCCGCGCCCGACGCGGACGATCCTCCGGCTCGCGGCCCTCGTCAGTACCGGTCTCGTCCGTCTCCGCGTCCGGCTCCGGGGCCGGGACCGCCTCTTCCGTACCCGCCTCGGGCTGTTGAGCGGGGGCCGGCTCGGCGAACGGCTCCGGCGCGGTCGTGTCGTGGACGTCGGCGTCGATCGTGGTCGGCTCGCCGGCGAACGCCTCCTTCTCGCCGCCGGCCGGCTCCTCGGCGGGAGGTGCGGCAGCCACAGCCTCATGGGGGGCGTCGTAGGCGCCGACGGCTTCCTGGGCGGCCGACTCGACGACATCGACAGTCTCCGGCGACTCCGCCGACCGGCGCGGGCCCTCGCCACGGGGGCCGGACGGCTCGAGCGAGTCGGCCTCGACCGCCTGCGTCCCCTCACCGGCCACGCCGACGCGGACCTCCCCGGCTGACGCTGCGGACCCGACCTCCCGCCCGGCGTCGCGCGTCGTCTCCGACGCCACCTCGTCTGCCACCTCGGCTGACGCACCGGACCCGACCTCGTCCCCCACCTCAGCGAGCACCGGCTCCTCGGAGCTGGTCCTGGGGTTCGACGCGATGAGCGCGTTGAGCCAGCGGGCCTTCGGGTCGGCGTCGACGACGAGCGCCTTGACGAACAGCGTCGCCGGCAGCGCGAGCAGCGCACCCAGGGGGCCGAGCACGACGGCCCACACGAGCAGCGACAGGAACGAGACCGTACTGGTCACGCCGACCGCCTCGCCGGCCACCTTGGGCTGGATCACGCCCTGGATGACGAAGTTGAGCACTGCGTACAGGACGATGACGAACACGGCTCCCCAGGGGCCCTTGGCGAGCAGTCCCATGACCGCCGCAGGGATCAGTCCGAGGATGAAGCCGATGTTGGGGATGTAGTTCGTGACGAACGCGAGGACGGCCCACACGACGGCGAGGGGGATCCCGTACGCGGCCAGCCCCACCCAGGTGAGCACGGAGACGATGAGGCCGAACGCGGTCGACGTGACCCAGTACCGACGCACCCCCAGCGCGAACGACTCCAGGGCCCGGACCAGTACGGGGTCGTGGCGTCGGCCGAGGCGCTCCAGCCGCGCCTCGAAGTCGACCGAGTCCACGACCATGAACAGCAGCACCGTGATGACGATGACGAAGAGGGAGATCGCCCCGCTGACGTTCGAGATGAGCGACGAGACGACGCTCACCACGCTGCCGGGGTTGATGGTCTTGAGCTGGTCGATGACCTGGGTGCTCGTGATCCCGAACTGGGCGGCGACCGTGAGCGCCTGGTCGTACATGCTCTGGAACTGGCCCTTGTACTGCGGGATCTCCTGGACGAACAGCGACGCCGCCCAGCCGACCGCCCAGAAGAGCAGGCCGATGATGACGATCGCGAACAGGCCCGACAGGACGGCGGCGAGGACCCGCGGCATGCGGCGGGAGAGGAACCGCTGGACCGGCCAGACGACGACCATGAGGTTGAGCGCGAGGAAGAACGGCCCGACGATCCGGGACAGCTGCGACAGCCCCAGCAGGAGGACCACGACGGCCGCGGCGCCGACCGCGAGTCGCAGGGCCCGGTTCGTCCCGTCGTGGGGCGCAGGGGCAGGGGTGTCGTAGCCAGTCATGTGCCCCATCGTGCCGTAGGCCTCCGCCTCCGAGGGAACCGGCTCCCGTTATGTGGGCCACCTGACCGAAGCCTGGGACCGGCGTGCTCCGCGTGGGCGCCCGATGCTGGCCGGACGAGCGCCTGCCGGTCGCGACGGCTCTGTCTGCCCTTGTGAAACAGCGTTCAGGGGTGGGTCGACAGCTCGAGGAACCCACCGGGTACCGCCGGGAGAGGCGGCAATAGACTGCCGCCATGACGACGTACCGCCAAGAGTCAGACACCATGGGCACGCTGGAGGTCGACGCCAGCAAGTACTGGGGCGCGCAGACCGAGCGCAGCGTGCACAACTTCCCGATCGGCCGTGACACCTTCGTCTGGGGCCGTCCGATCATCCGGGCGCTGGGCATCCTCAAGAAGGGCGCCGCGCAGGCGAACGCCGAGCTGGGCGAGCTGCCCGCCGACATCGCGGACCTCATCGTCAGGGCTGCCGACGAGGTGATCGCGGGCACTCTCGACGAGCACTTCCCGCTCGTCGTCTTCCAGACCGGCAGCGGCACGCAGTCCAACATGAACGCCAACGAGGTCATCTCCAACCGCGCGATCGAGCTCGCCGGCGGCGTCATGGGCAGCAAGACGCCCGTACATCCCAACGACCACGTGAACCGCGGCCAGTCCAGCAACGACACGTTCCCGACGGCCATGCACATCGCTGTCGTCCTCGAGCTCAACGAGCGCCTGTACGGAGCGGTGACGACGCTGCGCGACACGCTGGCGGCCAAGTCGGAGCAGTACGCGGGCATCGTCAAGGTCGGCCGCACGCACCTCCAGGACGCGACGCCGATCACGCTCGGCCAGGAGATCAGCGGCTGGGTCGCCCAGCTCGACTACGCGCTCGCCGAGGTGAAGCACGCCGGTGAGGGCCTGCTCGAGCTCGCGATCGGCGGCACCGCGGTGGGCACGGGCCTCAACGCCCACCCGAAGTTCGGCGACCTCGCGGCTAAGAAGTACGAGGCGGAGACCGGGTACGCGTTCCGCAGCGCCGCCAACAAGTTCGCCGCCCTCAGCGCCCACGACGCGCTCGTCCAGACGTCGGCCTCGCTGCGCACCCTGGCCGGCGCGCTCATGAAGATGGCGAACGACGTCCGCTGGCTCGCCTCCGGCCCGCGCAACGGCATCGGCGAGATCACGATCCCGGAGAACGAGCCCGGGTCGAGCATCATGCCCGGCAAGGTGAACCCGACGCAGTCCGAGGCGATGACGATGGTGGCGACCCGGGTGTTCGGCAACGACGCGACCGTCGGCTTCGCCGGCAGCCAGGGCAACTTCCAGCTCAACGTGTTCAAGCCGGTCATGGTGCACGCCGTCCTCGAGAGCATCCGGCTCATCAGCGACGCCTGCCTCGCGTTCAACGACAACTGCGCGGTCGGCATCGAGCCGAACCTGCCGAAGATCACGGAGAACCTCGACAAGAACCTCATGCAGGTGACTGCGCTGAACCGGCACATCGGGTACGACAAGGCTGCGAAGATCGCCAAGAAGGCCCACAAGGAGGGACTCAGCCTCAAGGAGTCGGCGCTCGCGCTCGGCTACGTCACGGAGGACGAGTTCGCGCAGTGGGTCGTCCCGTTGGACATGACGCACAACTGAGGTTGTCCGGGGCCCGAGGAGGCCGGCATGAGCGATGACTGGGGCAGGAAGCTCTCGAGGTTCGGCAACGACCTCGCCGCGGGGCTGAAGGACACGGGGAAGCTCCTCAAGAGCGACCTCGAGAAGGCAAGGGGCTACGTCGCGGAGCAGGCCCAGCAGGGGGACGCCCAGCGACAGGCCGAGCAGCAGCGGCGCTGGGAGCGGGCGAGCTCACCGACCTGGACTGCGCCGGCGCAGGCCGCCGACACCACGGAGTGGGCGACGTACGAGCTCATCGACCCGCGCTCCCAGCAGGTCGCCGTGACGTTCCGCCACCCTGCCGACTGGCAGGCAGGAGGCCAGGTGATGTGGCCGGCCGGACCGGGCCTGCCCGTGACGTACGCGATCGGGTCCAGCCCCGCCGACGGCTCGTGCGTCGCGGAGCGCTTCCCCCGTACGGACCTCATCAGCGGCGGGCTCATCGCGACCGCCGAACCGGGACGCGAGGTCGCCCCGGGCGGTCTCATGCAGGACGTCATCGCGACGACGATCGTGCCCCGGCTGCGACCGGGCGCGTTCATCGTGTCGATCGACGCGGTCGACCCAGCGCTGTACGTGAGCCAGCGCGTGGACCCGCGGCTCATGGGCCAGGGCTTCCTCGCCTGGCTCGAGTACGACCGGGCGGGAGTCCCGTGGGCGGACGAGCTCGTCGTCCTGCGCTACCAGCTCCCGCCGACCGGCGGCTTCGTCCAGGAGGTGCGGTTCGGGGCCGCCGTCTGGAGCCTCAACGCACGCCGTGACGTCTTCCCGTCCGTACGCAGCACCCTGCGGGCCATCGCCCTGAGCGCTGCGAGCCGTTCCGACTGGGACGCCTACGCCTCACAGCAGACGGGCTGGCCGATCCTCATCTGACGGGCCGGCTCTCAGGTGACGAGCAGCCCGCCCACGGCGTGCGGGCGGGCTGTCGGCGGAGACTCGGAGGTGGTTCTCGGCTCAGCCGAGCAGGCGGCTGAAGAACCCGCCGCTCGAGGACTGCGCCTTCTGTGCCGGCGTGCAGCTGCACCGCTGAGCCTTCGGCACCCCCGCGAGCGCGATCTCGATGTGGTTGCCGCAGCCGGCCCAGGTCGGCTTGTTGCAGGTCCGGCAGGTGGTGCGATGGCACATGTGGCGACTCCTCGTGCGTGTGGCTGATGCCGCCAATATACCCCAGGGGGTATGAATCACCGAATCGGGGGGCCTCCTGCGAACAGACGGAGCGGGCAGGTACGCGTCGTACCCGCCCGCTCTCGACCTGTCCGCGCATCTCGCGGATGCGCCTCCGGACTCAGCTGTTCTTCTGGCTCTCCCCGCACGTGCAGCGCTCGGACTTGGGCACGCCGGCGAGTGCCTGCTCGATGTGTTCCCCGCACCCCGCCCACGTGGGCTTGTTGCAGTTCGGACACGTGACACGACGGCACATTCGCGGTTCTCCTCGGACTCGGGTGCTGGACCAGCGACGCCAGCTTCATCGGACGTCGTACAGGTCAACCGATCAGGCGCTGAAAGTACTCCCGTCGAGGACGAACCGGTAGCGGACGTCTCGCGCTGGACGATGGTGGCAGCTCTGGCGGGACGTGTGACGGAGTCGATGGCGAAGCAGAACTTCGGGCATACGCCGACCGAGGGGACGCCGGCGCGCGACAATGTGCGGAGCGTTGCCAGCCCCCGGGTGCGCTACCACCCCGCGAACGTTCGCGGGTACATTCCGGATGGTCACACTTCGCGGCGAGGAGACTGATGGCGCGGCCCACCCTGATCAGCCTGGCCAAGGAGCTCGGAGTCTCCCGCCAGACGGTCTCGAACGTCATCAACGCGCCGCACCTGGTCAAGCCGTCCACCCGCGAGCGGGTTCGCGAGCACATCGAGCGCTCCGGCTACCGCCCTTCGGCGGCCGCCCGAGCCCTCCGCACGAACCGTACGAGGATCGTCGGGATGCGGATGTCGCCCGTCCTCGACGGGATCAACGGCTCCGTCATGGACCGCTACATCCACGCGGTCACGGAGGCGCTCGAGGAGGGGGGCTACCACCCTGTCCTCGTGACGGCATCAGGGGAGCAGGAGGAGCTCGCGGCCCTCATCGCCCTGTACGAGACGGGGCTGATCGACGCGGCGATGCTCGCGTACACCTCCCCGCTCGACACGCGCCCCGCGGAGCTGCGTCGCATCGGCATGCCGTTCGTGTCCTTCGGCCGCCCGTGGGGCGACGAGGACGCCGAGCACCCGTGGGTCGACATCGACAACGCGACCGGCGTCGAGGAGGGGACACGGCTGCTGCGTGAGCGCGGGCACACGCGGATCGGCTACATCGGGCCCAGTGACTTCTCCATGATCGACATGCACCGCCACGAGGGCTGGCTCCGCGGGATGGCCGGCCTCGACCAGGACCTCGCCGAGCTCGACATGTGCGTGCCCGAGGGCAGCGAGAACGGGTTCCGTGCGATGCGCGTGCTCCGCGCGAGGGGCGTCACGGCGGCCGTGTGCGGTACGGACTCGCTGGCGCTCGGTGCCCTCAGCGTCCTGTACGAGTCGCCGGTCGAGGGGTTCTCGCCGGCCGAGTCGGTCGTCGGCTTCGACGACTCGCCCGTGGCGTCCGCGCTCGGCTTCTCGAGCGTCGTGCAGCCGGTGGAGCAGGTGGCGTCGCTGCTCGTGTCGCAGCTCATCGCCGAGCTCGAGGACGACGTGGAGCAGCGGGAGCGCCATGTGCTGCTGCCGTCGGTGCTCCGGGCGCGACTGGGTCGCGGCCTACCTGTACGGCTGGGGTAGTCGGCCTCGACACCGCACGCCCGCTCGCACAGGTCCTCTCCTCGAGACTGACAGGTTCTCTCCCAGAGGGGCCGGCGTTCTCGAGCCGTCCCGGGCGGTCCCGGGCGGTCAGGGCTTCACGAGGCCGGTTTCGTATGCGATGAGGACGAGCTGGACGCGGTCGCGCGCCTGGAGCTTGGCCAGCAGCCGGCCGATGTGGGTCTTCACCGTGCCCTCCGCCATGTACAGGCCCTTCGAGATCTCCGCGTTGGTCGCGCCCTTCGCGATCTCGACGAGGACCTCGCGCTCCCGCTCGGTCAGGACCGCGAGCCGTGCGTCGGGGCGGGTGGCGCCCGGCGCGGGCAGCAGCGGGACCACGTGGTCGAGCAGCCGCCTCGTCGCGCTCGGCGCCATCACGGCGTCCCCGCTCGCCACGGCGCGTACGGCATGGAGGAGCTCCGCCGGGTGGCTGTCCTTGAGCATGAAGCCGCTGGCCCCGGCACGCAGTGCCGCGTACACGTACTCGTCCGCGTCGAAGGTCGTGAGCACCAGGACGTGCGCGCCCGAGCCCGACGCGACGATGCGTCGGGTGGCCTCGACGCCGTCCATGACGGGCATCCGGATGTCCATGAGGACGACGTCGACGGGAGTCCGGGCCAGGACCTCGAGCGCCTGCAGCCCGTTGTCGGCCTCGCCCACGACCTCCAGGTCGTCGCTCGACTCGATGAGCATGCGGAAGCCGCTCCGTACGAGGGCCTGGTCGTCCACGAGCAGCACGCGGATGGTCACGCGTCGATCCTTCCTGAAGAGCCGGCAGGCACCGGGAGCCACGCGTGGACGCGATAGCCCTTGTCCTTCCGGGGGCCGACCTCGATGGTGCCGCCGAGCGCGGCCAGGCGCTCGGCCATGCCGCGCTGGCCGTGGCCTGCGCCGTCCGCGGTGGCCTTCACCCCCAGTCCCGAGTCCACGACGTCGAGGTCGATGCCGTGAGGGGAGTACGTGACGTGAACCCGGGGATCGGCGCGGGGCCCGGCGTGCTTGAGCACGTTCGTGAGCGCCTCCTGCACCACCCGATAGGCCGTCAGGCCGACAGCCGCCGGGACCTCGGGCATCTGGCCGGTCACGGTGAGGGCGGCGCCCGTCTTGTCGACCATGGGCGGGATGTCGGCGAGCGTCGGCACCGGCGTGTACGGCTCGTACGCGTCGTCGCCCTCGCGCAGGACGGCGACGATGCGGCGCATCTCGGTGAGCGCCTCGCGCCCGGTGGCGGCGATCGTGCCGAGCGCGGCCGCCGCCGCTTCGGGCCGCTTCGCCGCGAGGGCGTACCCGCCTTCCGCCTGCACCACCATGACCGAGAGCGAGTGGGCGACGACGTCGTGGAGCTCGCGGGCGATCTGGTTCCGGGTGCGGGCCTCGATCGCCCGCGCCTCGTGCTCGCGCTGGCTCATGAGCGTGCGGACGTGCTCCGCCTCCGCTTCCAGCAGGGTCGCCCGTGCGCTGACGACGTCGCGCTGTCGGCGTCCGAGCGCGTACGGCGTGATGACGACGCCGACGCACACGCCCGAGGCGAGGATGGCCGCGATCGTGACGACCGGCTGCCCGATCCCGAACGGCACCACGATCCAGCGCAGCGGTGCGACGACCGCGCCGAGCGCGCCGAGCACGACCACGAGCCGTGCCCGGCGGCCAGGCACCCACCGGGCGACCGTGTAGGCGACGAGCGGCACCACCGCGATCCCGACCGCGGGCACGGGGTCGAGCGCGACCTGGACGAGGAGTGCCGCTGCCGCCACCGCCATGAAGACGAGAGGGAACGCGCGGCGGATCGTGATCGCCAGGAAAGCGATGAACGACGTGACGAGCGCGACCGTCCGGTTCGTCGGCCCGTAGTCGAAGAGCGGGTCGAGGATGGCGTACGGGACGAAGCCGAGCGCGAGGAAGGCGCCGGCGAGCAGGAGATCCACCCGCCAGTCGTCGTTCGCGTCCCTGAAGGCCCGCATCGCCCGCACCACGTTCATCGGCGCACAGCCTAAGCACCTCATGACGCTGGGGACGCGGTCGTGGGGATGCCCTCACGAAGCGTGTCGCGGCCACGGGAGCCGGTGGGTGAGACGACGACTCGTCCGCGGGTGGAGGCACGGCCACGAGACGGGCGGCCGACGCGACCGCTGGACACGGGAGGATGGGCGAGGAGGAGGTCGGATGACGAACCGGACATCGCCCGCGCGGGTCGTACAGGCGGGCCCCGTCACAGGGTCGTACGCGGCGCTCGCCGCCCTGCTCCCTGACCGGGACGCCTCCACGCCCGACGAGGAGACGCTGATGGCGGCTGTCGCCGAGCTGTGCGCCTTCCTCGACACGCGCCGCGACTGCGCCGACTTCCGGGCGATCGCGCTCCTCGCGGTCCTGCTCGCCGGTGAGGCCCCCGACGCGTCCCTCGAGCAGGCCCGACGCTCCCTGGTCGGCTTCAAGTACTGGATGGCCGAGCCGGGCGACGACGCCATGTGCTTCTGGTCCGAGAACCATCAGCTCCTGTTCGCGACCGCGGAGTACCTCGCGGGCGCCACCTTCCCCGAGGAGGTGTTCACGAACGACCGGCGCACCGGAGCCGAGCACCGCGAGGACGGGCGTCGCCGGCTGGAGCGCTGGCTCGACCTCAGGTTCCGCTTCGGCTTCTCCGAGTGGCTCTCACCCGTGTACTACGAGGAGGACGTGGCCGGCCTCACGCTGCTCGTCGAGCACGCGCCCGACCCGGAGGTCGCCGAGCGGGCCGCGGCCGTGCTCGACCTCCTCCTCCTCGACTGCGCGCTCCACCGCTTCGACGGGCATCTCGTCGCGAGCTCGGGACGCGTGTACGAGCTGCAGAAGAAGCACCCGGCGGCCTCCGAGATGCAGCCGGTCGTCGACCACGCGTTCACCGACGTCGACGTGGTCGCCGACTGGGACCGGATCGGGATGGTGTTCTGCCTGCGCCGGGCGTACGAGGTGCCGGACGTCCTCGTCGAGATCGCCGCGGACCCTGCGCCGCGGACCGTACGCACCGGCCACGGCCTGGACATCGCGCAAGCCGTCCGCCTGTACCGGGCGCCGGACGACCCGGAGACCACCGGCGCCCTGCTGTGGGCGATGGAAGCCTTCGTCAACCCCGGCGCGATACGCGCGACGATGGCCGCCTTCGAGGCGTGGCGGATGGCCACGAACCCGTTCGTCTCCGCGCTGCGGTCGCTCGAGTGGGTGCCGCGACCCGTGCTGCCCCTGGCCATGCGGCTCCTCCGGCCGGTCGTGGCCGGTACGGCGCTGGAGCGGGCGCACGTCACGACGACCCGCTCCGCCTCGTACAGCCTCAGCTGCGCACAGCACTACCGTCCTGGGCACTTCGGCGACCAGCAGCACCTGTGGCAGGTGGTCCTGCCCGGCGGCGTCCCGCTCTTCGCCACGCACCCGGGCGGCCCGCTGGTCGACGACGCGACGAGGCAGCGCACGCCGTCGGCGTGGGTGGGCAACGGCGTGAACCCGGATGTCGGCGCGGCCGGTCCGGTGCTGCTCGCCCTCCACGACACCCGCGGACGGCGCGGCTACGGCGAGACCAGGCGGCGGCACGGCAGCCACCTGTACGTGCCGTTCGCCGAGCTCGACGAGTCGGCACGTGGCAGCCACTGGCTGGCCGTACGGAAGGGGGACGCGCTCGTCGGCGTGCTCGCCACCTCCGAGCTCGTCGCCGAGTCGGAGGACGCCCTGGGGCAGGAGGGCGCGGTGACGGCCTGGGTGGTCGTGTGCGCCGAGGTCGGGGACCATGGCTCGCTCGAGGCGTTCAGCACCTGGCTCGGCCACTGCGCGGTCTCCTTGAACGGCGCGGTCCTCGAGGCGACGACCCCGGACGCCACGTACCGGCTGGGACGTGGACAGCTGTGGTCGGACGGACGGCGGGTGAGGACGGAGCACGGGCGGTACGACAGCCGCTGGGTCCAGGCACCGTTCGACGCCGACCGGATCATCGTGCGCGGCGAGACCGGCACCCTCACCCTGGGCCGGGACGGCAGTCGTGTCGTGACGCGGTCCTAGGCTGGGCGCAAGGAGGAGCCATGAAGCGACTGGTGGTGTTCGCCGTGGTCGTCGCGGCAGGGATCGTGCTCGGCGCCAAGGCGAGGGAGCGTGACGAGACGGCGAGGCGCTGGGCGGCCGCGACCGACCCTCACCCCGGATGAGCGAGCCCCTGCTCGACGCGTACGACGAGGTGGCGGCGCTCGTCGCCGACCTGTGGGCGCATCCGGAGGTCGGGTACCAGGAGACGTACACCTCGGCGAAGGTTCGTGACTTCCTTGCCCGGCACCTGCCCGACGCCGAGGTCACGTCGTTCGCGCGGACCGGCCTGAGGGTACGGCTGGGTCCCGGGCACGACCGGGCCGTCGCACTCGTCGCCGAGCTCGACGCCCTGCTCGTGCCCGCTCACCCCGACGCCGACCCGGTGACGGGCGCGGTCCACGCCTGCGGCCACCACACGCAGGTCGGCATCGCGTGCGCCGTGGTGGCGGAGCTGGCGCGCGGGGAGTGGGACCTGCCGTTCGACCTCGTCGTGGTGTTCGTGCCCGCGGAGGAGTACATCGACCTCGACACCCGGCGCGCGCTCCGGGACGCCGGCGAGATCCTGTGGTTCGGGGGCAAGCCCGAGGCGATGCGTCTCGGCGTGTTCGACGACGTCGACCTGGCTGTCCTCACCCACACCATGGGCGGCGGGTACGAGGTCCCGACGGTGGAGCTCGACTGTGACCTCGCAGGCTTCGCGTACAAGCACGTCACGTTCCACGGCAGGGCCGCACACGCGGGCTTCGTCCCGTTCCTCGGCGCGAACGCGGCCTCGATGGCCGTGCTCTACCAGACCGCCATCGGCCTGGGCCGCCAGCAGCTGCGCGACGACGTGCTGGCCCGGCTCAACCCGGTCGTCTCCTCGGGACCGATGACGACGAACGTGGTCCCGGACACCGCCCGCGTCTCTACCGACGTGCGGACCATCGACCTGGCGTACATGTCCGACCTGTCGGCCAAGCTGGACGCGATGGCGAACGGCGCCGCGCTGGCGCTGGGCGGCGTCGCTGAGGTCGAGACCGAGGTGGGCTACCTGCCCTTCCGGCAGCACCGCCCCTTGTCCCAGCCGTTCCGGGAGGCGTTCCTCGCCGGAGTGCCCGGGGTGGAGGCACTCCTCGACGACCGCGGCGGGTCGGCGGCGGCCGGTGACGTCGGAGACCTGTCGGTCATGCTGCCGTGCATCCAGATCGGCTACTCGGGCCTCGAGGGCACCGTCCACGGCGCGGACCTCAGGCTCGTCGACCCCGTCACGGTCCTCGACGCCGTACCGCGGTTCGTGCTCGAGGGGCTTCGCCGGCTCGGCCCGGTCTGGGCGGAGGTCGCGACCTACCGCCGGTCGTACGAGGAGTACGCCGAGCAGGTGGCTCGGCTGGGAGGAACGGTGACGTCGCTCACGGGAGGCGGCACTCCGGTCGCCCGATCCAGCCCTACCCCGTAGGGTCTCGACCCGCCCTTGAGCGCTGAAAGCCTCGACGAGGGCCGAAGCCTAGGACGATGTTAAATCTCCGTCATCTTCGCTTTATCCGGCGTGTTTCGATTCGAGGTTCGCGTCCCCCGGCCAACACACTGGGTCGCGCAGCAGACCCGTGGATGTTCCCCAAGACGTCCCCCGCCAGGTGTTCCCCAAGGCAATGTGGCAGGTCTGCTGGGCCCGGTCGGACACTCCTATCCGACCGGGCCACACGTCTTTTCAGGGCCGGACGTGCTCGGCGAACGAGCACGGACGAGCCGTTCGAGAGCACGACGATCGAGAACGGCGTCAGCTCCGGGCGCTCAGCGCGGCCCGTCCGGCGGGCGCCACGTCCATCACGAGGCGCTCAGGACGGCCCGTACGGCGGGCGCCACGTCCATCACGAGGCCGGCGGGACGGATCGCCTCCGTGACGTACAGAGCCGCCGTGGCGGTCCCGGCGGAGACGATGAGAACGTGTCCGCCGCTCACGGCGAGGACGAGGTAGTCGTCCAGGTTCGACCCGGCGAGGCCGGCTCCCCCTCGAAGGTCCTCGACCAGCCGCTCCAGCACCGGCCCCGTCGTCGGCGGGCTGTGGAGTCCCGACATGGTGAGCGCCGTGGTGCGGTCCCAGACGTCGACCGCGAGGAGCGCCGAGCCGAGGCTCTCGCGCAGGTCCGCGACGGCGGCGTCGAGGGCAGAGACGGACATGGTCAGTGGCCCCCGCTCGCCGAGATGAGCGCGTGGCGGAGGGCTGGGACCACGGACTCCAGGACGTCGTCGAGGGCGACGAGCTCGGTCTGGACCGTGAGGCAGGCACCCGGCCCGGCAGGTACGTGCAGCAGGATCGCGAGGCGGCCGGACTCGAGGCCGACCAGGTGCGGAGAGCCCGCCGCCGGGAACCCGGCCTGGGGCAGGGCCCTGCGTACGTCGCGGAGGACCCGGTGCCAGACCGGCGCCACGCGTGCGGCATCGTCACCGTGACCCGCGAGCGCCAGCCCCGTTCCCGGGTCCCAGACCACGGCCTGTACGAGGCCCTGGCCGAGCGAGGCGGCGGCGCTGTCCAGCGCCGACTGCGCCGCGTTCACATCCACGTGGACCCGTCGCCCCGCCTGCTCGCGGCGCGTGGACCTCCGGTGACGAGGCATGATGATCGCCGCGAAGCCCCGGCCGTTGCGGGCGCGAGCCTCGGCCGCGCTGAGGGCGGGCAGCCCCGGGTAGCGCTCCCAGGGCTTCGGCTCGTGATCGGGGACGGGCGGACGCGTCGCCGCCGCGGCGACGTTGGTGGCTTGATCGTCCGTCACCTCGGCAGCCGGCTCGTCGAGCGGCTCGGACGGGGTGGCGGGAGAGTCGGGGCTGTTCAGGCCCTTGGCGCGGCGAGGCTGCGGCCTGGGGCTGAAGAGCGACCAGCGCGGGGTGCCGGTACGGTCCCGGAACAGCCCCATGCGTCGCGTACCTCCTGGTCGGCGACCCTGCGATCGCCCGCTCACTGTAGGTGGAGGCGATGAAGCCCGGCGGGCTCGGTGGGAATCGTCTCACCGGCACCGGGACGCTGCCGCGAG
>DASSQF010000332.1:0-4213 GCA_035702685.1 Propionibacteriaceae bacterium | reverse complement strand
CGGAGCGTGCACGCGCTGGCCACGGGGTCCCTCGTGGACGTGCCGGAGGTGTCGGCGAAGAGCCTGCTCGTCATGGTGAACCGGCTCGAGTCCGGCCGCACGCAGGTCACGGTCTGCAACTTCGGCCCCGAGGAGCACATGGCGCGCGTCCAGTCGGAGCACATCCCGGACGGGCGGGTCGTCGACCTCCTGTCCGGGGACGAGCTCGATGTCGTCGACGCCCTCGGCGGCTTCACGATCGCCATGGCGCCGTACGGGGCGAGGGCCGTCATCATCACGGAGTGATGCGGGAGGCTCCCTGTCCGAGGGGGTACGGCCGGGTCGCGGCGTACTGGCGGACCCGGTCGGCGACGCGACGCATCGTGGCGATGGACCGCACGGTCACCGGGACGCCGACGAGCGACGCGACGAAGGGGCCGGCGCTCGTCGGGCGCGTGCCGGGACGGTGCTGGGTGATGGCCCGGCGATGGTCGAGGTCCACGACGACCAGCCCGTCGTCCGTCTCGATGGGCGTCGGGAGGTCGAAGCCCGTGGAGGCGTCGTACAGGACGACCTCCCCCTCGTCGAGGTCACGCAGCCGTCGTTCGAGGGTCATCAGCGCGCTGGCCGAGCGTACGGTCGCCATGTCCCGGTAGCCGCAGAGCGGGACCAGCAGCGCCTGGACCCGGCGGAGGAGCGAGGGCCCGGCGGGGTGGTAGTACACGACGGTCCCGTTCGTACCGACATGGCTCGGTGAGCGGGCGCCGGCCTGGACGAACGCGTCGAGGAGCTGTGACGAGGTCGGGCTGTGGCTGCGGGCCTGTCCGAGGTTGAGGTTCCGGAAGAACGCGGCGCGGATCTCGCCCAGGCTCGGCGGCCGCTCACCGCGTACGGTTCTGGCCACCTCGCCCATGCGCTCAGACAACCACAGGCGCGGGCCTCCTGCGGGTCTACGGCGCGAGCCGCTCCTTGACCCACCGACCCTCGACGAGACGGAACCGGACACGGTCGTGGAGGCGGCTCTTGCGACCTGCCCAGAACTCCCACGCATCCGGCACGAGGCGGTAGCCGCCCCAGTGCGGCGGCCGAGGCGGGTTCAGCCCGTACGTGGCGGAGGCCTTCGCGGCGTTCGCCACCAGGACGGCGCGGTTCGGGATCACCTGGCTCTGCGGGGAGGCCCAGGCGCCGATGCGCGAGTCCAGCGGGCGGGTGACGAAGTACGCGTCCGACTCGGCCTCCGAGGTGCGCTCGACGCGCCCCTCGATCCGTACCACCCGCTCGAGCTCGACCCAGTGGAACTGCAGGGCGGCGAACGGGTGGGCCTCCAGCTCGCGGCCCTTGCGGCTCTCGTAGTTCGTGAAGAACACGAGCCCCGCGGCGTCGAAGCTCTGGATGAGGACGATGCGGGTGGACGGACGGCCCTCGGCGCCGACGGTCGCGAGCGTCATCGCGTTCGGCTCGGGGACCTTCGCCTTCAGGGCGTCGGCGAACCACCGCTCGAACAGGGCCAGCGGCTCGCCACCGGCCGACTCCTCGTCGAGCGAGTCGCGCTCGTAGCTCCTCCGCATGCCTCGTACGTCCACGGCTCCAGGCTAGTGGGACGGTGCAGAGGCCAGCCCGGGACGGCCTCGGAGCGAGAGTCGCGGTCGGTGGTCGTCACGATGATCGCTGCTCAGTGGCGGCGGGTCGGGACGATGGACGGGTCGGGGAGCTGAGGGTCCGGCCGCGTGAAGGCCCACTCGGGGTCGGTGAGCATCCGGGCCCCTGACAGGCCCGCGATCATGGCGATCACGACGAGGACCGTCGACACCCCGGACTGGATCGCGCTGTTCACGTCGGCCCGGTCGAAGTAGATGAGCGTGCGCAGGGCCGAGGACCCGGGGATCGCGACGAGCAGCGTCGGGACCGTCATGATGATCTTCGTCATCGAGAAGAGCCGCGCGGCGAGGGCGCACAGCAGCCCGAAGATGACGCAGGCCACGAACGTGGCCACGTGCGGCTTGACGCCGTTGTCGAGCATGAGGAGCCGGGGCAGGTTGCCGATGACGGCGACGACGCCGGAGGCGAGGGACGTCGTGAACGGCACGTTGAACATCGTCGCCCAGCCGAACACGGCGAAGAAGCTCGCCGCGACCCGCGCACCCCAGATCAGCACGGGGTCGCCCGTCACGGCGCCGACCGGGTCGGGGGACACCCCCGCGAGCACCGCGACGAGCCAGACCCCGATGGCGATGGCGAGGACGACCATGGCGGCGTACGTGAGGCGGGGCACGCCGACGTCGAGGTCGACCCGGGTGAGGTCGAGTCCTGCGGTGACGAGGGGGAAGCCCGGGATGAGGAAGATCGAGGCGCAGATGAAGCCCGCGGCGAAGCGAGGGCTGGGGGAACCGAGGAGGGCGGTGAGGAGGGCGGCGACGCCCACGTACGCGCCCGAGGCGATCGCGGCCGAGGTGAGGATGACGGCGAGCGTGTTGAGCTGGAGCCGGGTGAAGGTCCGCTGGAGACCGTACGCGAGCGCGGAGGCGGGCAGCACCGCCACCACCTCCCGCACCCCGCCGTTGGACAGGACGGCCACGGAGGCGCAGGCGAGGGCCACGAGGGCGACGACGAACCACCCCGGGTAGCGCCGCGGGGTGCGCTCGATGACGTCCAGGCGCTCCTCCACGTCGGCGACGGTGGCCCGTGCCGGCAGGTCGTGCGCGAACGCCTGCAGCATCGAGATGCGGTCGGCGTTGACGCTCGGACGGGTCTCGGCGACCTGGGTACGGAAGATGCCGCGGCGCCCGACGGTGAGGACGATGTTCGTGAACGTGACCTGCGCGTGGTGCTGCTCGACCCCGACGGTGCGGGCCACCGCGCCCATCACCTCGCGCACGCGGAGGCCGCTCGTCCCCGCGCCCAGCATGAGGGTCCCGGCCCGCAGGACGACGTGCGAGCGGCGGATGAGGTGGAGCGGCTCGAGCCTGTCCTCGTACTCGTGCTCGCTGTACTCCGGGTCCTGCTCCTCCATGGGGGTCACGCTAGCCCTGCCGGGCCTCCCGACCCGGGCCCGCTCGGGGAGAGAACCTGTGCGTTCGGCGACAGAACGTGTGCGCTAGGGGGAGAGGAGTTGTGCAGATGTGTGCGGGTCGGCGAGAGGACCTGTACCTGCCGGGGAGAAGGCGTTGTGAACGTCCGCGAGAGGCGGAGGATGGCGAGAGCTACGCGTGGCGGCGACGGAGGTGATGCCGCGTCAGCCCCGTTCGTACAGGCGGCGTCAGCGGGGCGAACCGGTGGCGGGGTCGCGGTCGGTGAGGCAGTAGATCCTGCCGACGGGGTCGCGCATCACGGTCCACTGCGGGTACGTGGCGACGACCTCCGCCCCGGCCCGTCGATGGCGAGCCGTCTCGGCTGCGCGGTCCCGCGTGGCGAAGTCGACGTGCGCGGACGCCGGCGTCTCGTCGTCGCGACGCTGGATCAGGATCCGTACGGGCAGGTCGGCAGGTCGTCGCAGGGAGACGAACTCGTCGTCGTCGCGGATCTCGGACGCCGTCCACGATGTGAGGTCGCGCCAGAACGCGACCTCTGCCTCGAACTGGGAGTGAGGGATGTCGAGGCAGGCCTGGTCGGCGATCGAGTCCAGGTTGCGGTCGACCCCGCCGCCTTCGCCGACAGTCGCACAGAACACGATCCCTGCCGGCGACCGGAGGACGACGACGTCGTGGTACGTGGCCTGTACGGTCGCGCCGAGCTCCAGCGCTCGCTCGACGAGGGCGGCGCGGTCGGCCGTGTCGAGGTCGAGGTGGACGCCGCCCGGCCCGTCATCCACGGCCTGAACCTTGAGCCACGGGTGTCCCGATCTGGGGAGGAGCGTGGCGAACTGTCCGTGCTCACCCCGTGCGGGCGACAGGGTGGACGACGTGACGTCCGCCCAGAAGGCCCACGACTCGGCGGACCGGTCCGCGGGGGTGTCGAGGAACAGGTACATCCAGCGGATCGTCATGCGGTGATCCTGCCCGCCACGGCTCCAGGAGGCGAGGAGGCCCGACGGGAGACCTCACGCGAGGAGTCCTGACGCGGAGACGCCACGCGAGGAGGCTCTACGCGCGGACACCGCACGCGAGGAGGCCCGGCGGGGAGACCTCACGCGATGAGGCCCGACGCGCGGAGGCGGGATGGTTCAGGTGGGGAGCCCTGCGCGGAGCCGCACCTGGCGGGGGCCAGATCGCGGGCTGTAGCTCGTGACCTCCTCGGG
>DASSQF010000331.1:0-3129 GCA_035702685.1 Propionibacteriaceae bacterium | reverse complement strand
CACGGGCTCCGACTTCACCGGGCACGCCGCAGCGCTGGGCCACGCCCTCGCGGCGGTGCACAGCGGGCTGAGCGACGACGCGACCACCCTCGACGGCGCCGTCGTCGCCGACCAGATGGCCGTACGGCTCGAGGCGGCGGCTGCAGCGGCACCCGCTCTCGGCCCGTACGTGCCGGCTCTTCGCGCGCGCTTCGACGCGCTGCGCGCCCGGTCACTCCCCGTTCAGTCCGTCCACGGCGACTTCCACCTGGGCCAGACGCTGCTCACGCCGGACGGCTGGCGCATCATCGACTTCGAGGGGGAGCCCCTCAAGTCGTTCGCCGAGCGTCTGGCACCCGACTCGGTGTGGCGCGACGTCGCGGGGATGACGCGGTCCATCGCGTACGCCACGAGCGCCCATCCGGACCCCGGCGGGACGTCCGCCCAGAACTGGCAGAGTCGCACCCTGAGCGCGTTTCTCGGGGCCTATTGTGGCGACCAGCAGCAGATCGACGAGGACCTGCTGGGCGCGTACGAGGCGGACAAGGCGGCGTACGAAGTGGTGTACGAGACGCGTAACAGACCGGACTGGGTACAGATCCCACTCCGCGCCATCCAACACGTGACCTCAACGGTCACACCTGAGTGAGGGGAGCAGTCCGATGCCCACCTATGACCTTGGCGGCGAACTGACCGGTTGGGACCTCGAGGGGTTCCACAGCGGAGGCGACACGGAGCTCTGGAAGCGCCTCGGTGCGCACGAGACCTCCGTGTACGACCACGAGACCGGGGAGCGCATCAACGGCACCCGGTTCTCGGTGTGGGCCCCCAACGCCCAGGCCGTCCAGATCGTCGGCGACTTCAACTTCTGGTCCGGCGACGACATGGTGCTCATCCCCGGTTCGGGGGTGTGGTCGCGGTTCATCGAGGCGCGCGGCACCGGAACCCTGTACAAGTTCCGCATCCAGGGACCTGACGGCGTCTGGCGCGAGAAGGTCGACCCGATGGCGCGGTTCTCCGAGTCCCCTCCCGGCAACGCGAGCATCGTGTACACCTCCCAGTACGTCTGGTCCGACGACGAGTGGATGGCACGTCGCGCTCAGTGGCAGGCGCACGCGGCGCCCATCAGCGTGTACGAGGTCCACCTCGGCGGCTGGAGGCGGGGCAAGACCTACCTCGAGCTCGCGGACGAGCTCGTCGAGTACGTGACGTGGCAGGGCTACACGCACGTCGAGTTCATGCCGCTGGCGGAGCACCCGTTCGAGCCGAGCTGGGGCTACCAGGTCACCGGCTACTTCTCCCCCACGTCGCGCTTCGGTCGCCCGGACGAGCTCCGCTACCTCATCGACCGGCTCCACCAGGCCGGCGTCGGCGTCATCATGGACTGGGTACCCGGTCACTTCCCCAAGGACGAGTGGGCGCTGGGGCGCTTCGACGGAACCGCCCTGTACGAGCACGAGGACCCACGCCAGGGCGAGCACATGGACTGGGGGACGTACATCTTCAACTACGGGCGCAGCGAGGTGAAGTCCTTCCTCGTCTCGAACGCGCTGTACTGGATCAAGGAGTTCCACATCGACGGGCTCCGCGTCGACGCCGTCGCCTCGATGCTGTACCTCGACTACTCCCGCGAGCCCGGCGAGTGGGTGCCGAACAAGTACGGCGGCAACGAGAACCTCGACGCCATCGACTTCCTGCGCTACGTCAACAAGCACCTGTACGAGCGGGAGCCCGGCGTCATGATGATCGCCGAGGAGTCGACGTCGTTCGCGGGCATCACCCGCCGGGTCGACCAGGGCGGCCTGGGCTTCGGCTTCAAGTGGAACATGGGCTGGATGAACGACTCGCTGCGCTACCTGCAGCTGGACCCCGTCTACCGCCAGTACCACCACAACCTCATGACGTTCGCGATGGTCTACGCGTACTCGGAGAACTTCATGCTGCCGATCAGCCACGACGAGGTGGTCCACGGCAAGGGGTCCATGGTCAACAAGATCGGCCAGGACGACTGGCGCAAGTTCGCGACCCTGCGGGCGTTCTACGCGTTCATGTGGGCGTTCCCCGGCAAGCAGCTCATCTTCATGGGCTGCGAGTTCGGCCAGCGCCGCGAGTTCAACGAGTCCGTCAGCCTCGAGTGGTGGGTGTCGGACCTGTGGGGCCACCACGGCCTGCAGCGCCTCTTCAAGGACCTCAACGACGTGTACCGCGAGCGGCCCGCGCTGTGGACGCTGGACAACGACCCGAAGGGCTTCCGCTGGCTCAACGCGGACGACGCCGCGGCGAACGTGTTCAGCTGGGTCCGTACGGACGGCGAGGGCGACCTCGTGGCCTGCGTCGTGAACTTCTCCGCCCAGCCGCACGCGACGTACTCGATCGGGCTCCCCCGAGCCGGTGTCTGGACCGAGATCCTCAACACCGACTCGAGCGTGTACGACGGGACGAACACGTACGGGAACATGGGCGAGGTCACGGCGTACGAGGTCCCCCTCAGGGGCTTCGAGGCGAGCGCCACTGTCGCCGTCCCGGCGCTGGGGGCCATCTGGCTGCACTGGGACCCCACCCAGCAGGTCGAGACGTCGGCCGGCGGAGAGGCCTGAGGCGTACGTGAGCGAACGTACGGTCAGGCTCGAGGTCCCGTCGTCGGAGCGAGACCCCGGCTCGTACCTGCGCGCCGCCTGGCGTCTGGCGATCGAGGAGGGCGCGGAACGGGTCGAGCTGCTCGTCGCCTCGTCCGACTCCCGGCTCCGGCGGGCGGCCCACCAGGCGGGTTTCCTCCACGAGGGCGTCCTCCGTCGCGCCAAGAGCACGAGTGCCGGCGCCGAGGACGTGCACCTGTACGCGGTGGTCGCCGGTGACGAGCACGACTCACCGGCGGGCTTCTCGCACGTCATGAACGCCGTGCTGCCCCGCACCCGGGTGATCGCGCACGCGCTGTTCCGGGACGTCGAGGAGCGGATCCTGGTCCTCCGGGTGTCGTACAAGGAGGACTGGGAGCTGCCCGGTGGCGTCGTCGAGCCTCACGAGCCGCCGCGGCGCGGCGCGGAGCGCGAGGTCCTCGAGGAGATCGGGCTCGAGAGGAGTCTCGGGCTGCCTCTCGTCGTGGACTGGCTGCCCCCGTACCTCGGGTGGGACGACGCGGTCGAGTTCATC
>DASSQF010000330.1:0-6774 GCA_035702685.1 Propionibacteriaceae bacterium | reverse complement strand
CGTCCATCGCCGATCTCGTCGCCGAGGGTCTCGAGGCCGAGGCAGCCTCGACGGGCCTGTACTTCCTCCCGTACCTCACCGGTGAGCGCACGCCGTGGTGGAACCCGCTGGCGAGCGGCGTCATGGCGGGCCTGCGCCGCCATCATGGACGTCCCGAGATGGTCCGCGCGACGCTCGAGGGCGTCGCGTTCGGTCTCGCCCTCTGTATGGAGCCCCTGGTGCTGCCGGACGAGCCGGTCGACGTCGTCGGCGGTGGAGCCGCGAGCGACGGCTGGCTCCAGCTCTTCGCCGACATCTGGGCCCGGCCCGTACGGCGCCGCTCCGTCACGGCGGGTGCGACCAGCCTGGGCGTCGCCATCACCGGCCTCGTCGGGCTGGGGGCGCTCGACTTCTCGGCGGCCCCGACCCTGTCCACAGTCGAGCGTGAGGTCGCTCCGTCCGCGCGGGTCGACGAGTACGCCGAGCACAAGGAGCGCTTCGTCGCCGCGTACCTGGCCGCGGCCCCCTGGTTCGAGGGGACGCCGGCGTGACGACCATCTACGACGTCGCGCAGCGGGCAGGGGTGAGCCCCGCCACCGTGTCGCGCGTCTTCAACGGGACCAAGGTGTCCGCGGCCAAGGCTGCCGCCGTCCGTGACGCCGCCGCCTTCCTCGGGTTCGTCCCCAACCAGAACGCCCGGCGGCTGCGGATGGGAAGCTCTCAGATCATCGCGGTGCTCATCCCGGACATCGAGAACTCGTACTTCACAGCCCTGACCCGAGGCGTGACCGACGTCGCCCGTGCCGCCGGCTACTCCGTCATGCTCGGCAACACCGACGAGAACCCGCAGCTCGAGGCGGAGCTCGTCTCGGCCGCCATCGGGGACGTGGCGGGCATCATCGTGGCCCCGACCAGCGACACCGCCGACTACTCGCTGCCGATCTCGCGCGGCGTGCCCGTGGTCGCCGTCGACCGTGATGCGCCCATGAGCCAGGTCGACGTGGTCGTCGCGGACAACGTCGCCGGAGCCATCGACGCGACCCAGCGGCTCTTCGAGATGGGGTTCCAGCGGGTCGCCTGCGTCTCAGGGCCCGAGCACGTCATGACAGCCGACCTGCGTGTCGAGGGCTGGCGCAAGGCGTGGGCGCAGAGGTTCGGCACACCCCCGCCCGAGGAGCTGTGCCTGCGGGTGCCCTACACCGTCGACGGCGGCGACGAGGCGACCGCCGCCCTCATGAAGCTCAGCGACCCGCCTGACGCCATCTTCGCGGGGAACAACCGGATCGCCGTCGGAGCCGTGCGCAACCTCATCGGCGCCGGCGTCGACCTCACCGACTTCGGGGTGGTGTCGCTCGGGGAGCTGCCTCTGACCCTGTACTCGCCGCGCGGGCTCGTCGTGACGCACCTGCCGGCGCGGGAGCTCGGCACGCGGGCTGCCCAGATGCTTCTCGAGCGGATCAACGGCTACAGCGAGCCGCCTCGACGCGAGGTGCTCGCGACGGTGGTGACGGACGACCAGCACGCCTTCTCGATGGCTCCCGACAGGCCGTCGACCACCTTGACCTACACAACATAGAGAAGGAGTTCCTTGATGACGTACGCATTCCCGGTGCCGGCGACCCGGCCGGTGGCGGAGCCCAAGACCGTCTACACGGTGGCCAGCGGTGACCTGCGGCTGACGACGAACGTCAAGACGTGGGCGATGCAGCAGCAGGTGGAGTCCGAGTTCGCCGCTGCGGTGAGCGCGCTGGGCTGGAAGGTCAAGCGCGCCCACGGCGTCGACCCGGTGACCGGCCACGGCTTCATCGACAACCAGCGCCGCGGCATGGACATCTTCGCCTCGATCCCGCTCGACGCCCCGCTCGTCGTGGTCGAGGCCGTGTGGCAGTACAGCCACCACGTGCTCGCGGGCCTGCGCGACCACACCGGCCCGATCCTCGTCGTGGCGAACTTCGCCGGCGACTTCCCGGGCCTCGTGGGCCTGCTCAACCTGACCGGCTCGATGACGAAGGCCGGCATCAAGCACTCGTCGCTGTGGAGCAAGGACTTCACCGACGACTGGGCGCGGGAGCAGCTGAAGACGTGGCTGGAGACGGGCGAGATCACCCACGACGAGTCGCACGTGCGTGACCTGCCGGCGCTGCCGGACTCCGAGGAGAAGGAGCTCGGCGTCGCACTCGCCCAGGAGCTGCAGCAGAACAAGGCGATCCTCGCGGTCTTCGACGAGGGCTGCATGGGCATGTACAACGCGATCTTCGACGACGAGCTCATCAACCCGTACGGGATCTACAAGGAGCGCCTGTCGCAGTCGGCGCTCGTCGCCGAGATGAACAAGGTCACCGACGAGGAGGCCGACGCGGTGCGCCGCTGGCTCGACGAGCGCGGCATGACGTTCCACGTCGACAACGAGGGCGACTGGAAGGAGTGCCTCACCGACGCGCAGCTGGCCAGCCAGTTCAAGATGTACATCGCGGCGGTCCGGATCGCGAACGACTTCGGCGCGGACGCCGTGGGCATCCAGTACCAGCAGGGACTCAAGGACATGGTCCCGGCGTCCGACCTGGCCGAGGGCCTGCTCAACAACGTGGAGCGTCCGCCGGTGTACGCGCGGGACAGCCACGACGAGCTGTACGCGGGCAAGGCGCTGCCGCACTTCAACGAGGTCGACGAGGGCGTCGCGATCGACGCGCTCATCACGAACCGTGTGTGGACGGCGATGGGCCTCGACCCCGCCACGACGCTCCACGACGTCCGCTGGGGCGACGACTGGGACGGCCAGTTCGTCTGGGTCCTCGAGATCTCCGGGTCCGTCCCGGCGTCCCACCTCGGCGGCTACCAGAACGCGCACAGCTACCGCCAGTCGTACTACTTCTTCCCGCTGGGCGGCGGCACGCTGGCCGGCGTCTCGAAGCCGGGCGAGATCGTGTGGAGCCGTGTCTTCCAGATGGACGGCCAGGTCCACGTCGACCTCGGTCGCGGCACGTGCATCGAGATGCCGGCCGACGAGGTGCAGCGACGCCTCGACGCGACCAACCCGGAGTGGCCGATCATGAACGCCGTCCTCCACGGCGTCTCGCGCGACCAGCTCATGGCCCGTCACAAGGCCAACCACCTCAACGTCGTGTACGCGCCCGACGCCGAGACCGCCGACAAGGCTCTCGTCGCCAAGGCCGCGATGTTCGAGGCCATGGGCCTGCAGGTCCACCTCGCCGGCGACGTGCTGAAGGGCATCTGAGGTGCTGTACGGACCGATGACCCACCCGGAGCTCCTCCGGGTGGTGGCCGCGGCCGGCCACGGGGCGAAGATCCTGCTGGCAGACGGCAACTACCCCCACTCCGTGTGGGTCTCGCCGCGGGCCGAGCGGGTCGCGCTCAACCTCGCCCCCGGCCTGCTCACGGTGGACGACGTCCTCGGCGTGCTCAAGCAGTCGGTGCCGATCGAGGCCGCGGCGATCATGATCCCCGTCCCGGGTCCTGACGCGCCGACGCACATCCCCGCCCACGACGGGTACCGGGCAGCCCTGCCCGACATCCCGTTCACGGAGGTGCCGCGGTTCGACTTCTACGACGAGGCGAAGTCCGACGACGTCTGCTGCGTCGTGGCGACCGGTGACCAGAGGCTGTACGCGAACCTGCTCCTCACGATCGGCGTCCGCCAGCCGGGGGAGTAGTCCTTCACCGAGTACGACAGGGCCGGGTCCTCTAGCCGAGGACCCGGCCCTGTCGGCGTGGGGGGCGTTGGGGGCGCCGTCAGCCCACGAGGAGGGTGACCGTGGAACCTTGTGCCGCCATGGTCCCCGCTGCCGGGTCCGTTCCGTACGCGAGCCCGAACGCGAGGCCGCCGGAGACGATCGACTTCGTCGCGACCTGGAAGCCCGCGGCCTGGAGGACGGACGTGGCGTCCGCCTTCGACTTGCCGCGGACTGCGGGCACCGCCACCATCACGGGGCCTTTCGACACGACCAGGGCGATCGTGTCGCCCTTCTTGCCCTGCCCCGAGCTCGGTGTCTGGGAGATGACGAGGCCGGCGGCCACCGTCGACGAGTTCTGCTCCGTGGACGTCACGGTGAAGCCGGCACCCTGGAGGTCCTTCGTCGCCTGGTCGCCGGACTTGCCCACGTAGGACGGGATGTCGATGGGCTTGGGGCCCTTCGAGACGACGAAGTCCACGGTCGCACCGCGCTTCAGCTTCGTGCCGGGCTCTGCCGACGAGGAGACGACGATGCCGACCGGGACGGTCTCGTCGTAGGCCTCCGTGACGGTTCCCACAGCGAGGTTGACGCTGGTGAGCGCGGTCACGGCCTCCGCACGGGGAAGCCCGGCGAGTTTCGGCGCGTCGAACCGCTCGGCTCCGAGCGAGACGACCATCGTCACCGTGCCGTCGCGGAGGATGCGCGCCCCGCCGACGGGGTCGGTGCGGATGACGTGCCCGGACGTGACGGTCTCCGAGTACTCACGGGCCACGCCGGCGCCGAGCCCGGCGGTCTGCAGGGCCGCCCGGGCGTCCTGGTCGGTCATCCCGTCGAGGACCGGCGTCGTCGTCCACCGGGCCTCAGCGAAGTAGTAGTACGTGCCCGCGCCGCCGGCCAGGCCGAGGAGGAGGAGCAGCACCAGTGCGACGAGGCCGCGGCGACGCCGGTGCACCTTCGCGTGCGAGACGCGCACGAGCGGACGGACAGGCGACGTACGGGAGGTGGGGATCGTCTCCGTGTCGGCCTGGAGCGCGTCCTGCGCCGAGATGTCCACCGGTGAGACGGGCGTCGAGGCCTGCTGTCGCCTGCCGCTCCCGTCGGGCCGGGGGACGAAGCGCCACGACGACGGCTCCGTCGGCGTCTTCGTCCGGATGGGCATGGTGCGCGCGTCCGGACGTACCGGGCTGACCGGGGAGGCCGGCGTCGGGTCGGCGATGTCGGCTGCGGGACCGCCTCCCAGCCGTTCGGCGAGGGGCGCGTCGTCCGCGTTGCCGCGCAGCAGCGCCTTCCTGGCCCGGGCGACCCGGAGGTGCATGGCGTGGCCGTCGACCGGGCGCTCCGCGGGGTTGCGGCGGGTGCAGGCGGCCACGAGCGCGTCCACGTAGTCGGGGATCGCGACCTTGTGGCGACCCAGCGAGGACGGCACCGGCACGTCCGTGTGCACGTGCGCGTACGCCACCTGGATCGGAGTCTCGCCGGTGTGCGGCTTGCGGCCCGTCAGCAGCTCGAACAGCACGACGCCCGCCGAGTACACGTCGGAGCGCGACGTGGCGCGACCGGACGTGACGAGCTCCGGAGGGATGTACGAGACCGTCCCGATGAGCAGCCCCTGCGTCGCGGTGACCGTCTGCCCGGTCACAGCCTTCGCCAGGCCGAAGTCAGCGACCTTGACGACGCCGCGCTCGGAGATGATGACGTTCTCCGGCTTCACGTCGCAGTGGACGAGCCCCACCTCGTGAGCGGCAGCGAGCGCCTTGACGACAGGCTCGATGTACGAGAGAGCCTTCTCCGGGGGGAGCGGCGCCTGGGTCGAGATGACGTGGCGGAGCGTTCGCCCTTCGACGTACTCCATGACGATGTACGGCCGGCCGCGGTCCTCGCCCTGGTCGAAGACGGCGACGATGTTCGGGTGCGACAGCCGTGCGGCGGCGCGCGCCTCGCGGTCGAACTTGCGGGCGAAGTCGACGTCGTCGCCGAGCCCCTCGTGCATGACCTTCACGGCGACAACCCGGTCGAGCCGCGTGTCGACGGCCCGGTACACGGTCGCCATGCCGCCGCGCGCCAGCTTCTCGACGAGCCGGTACCGGTCGCCGAAGACGTGCCCGACCAACGGGTCGCCGACGGGCGTGACGGTGCTCACATGCGCTCCAGACACGGTTGGGGAAGAGAAAGCCGTGTGATGGCTGTGGCCGAGCATACGAGGACGCGCCCACGGCCAGCAGCAACGCGCCGAACCCGCGACGAATCCCGTCCCGAGGTCGGTGCGGATCCCGGCTCTACGATGGCCGCGTGACGGCGCTCATGGGCCTGCGGGCCCGGCTCAGGCTGGCGAGGACCCTCGTGGTCGTCGATGCACGCCAGGACGACCTGCCGTCGTTCTCCCGGGACCTCTTCGCCGCCGGCGCCGACATCGTCGTGCTCCGCGACCCCGGCGCGTCCGTCGCTGCCCTCAGGGCGGCGCTGGACGGCGTGCAGCGGGTGGCGATGCCGTTGAACAAGCTGGTCGCGGTGACCGGGGACCTCGAGGCAGCGCGGGCGGTCATGGCCGACGTGCTCGTGGGCGACGACGACCTGGATCCCGGGCTCGCCCACGGACGGCTCCACGAGTACGCCCTGGTCGGCGTCCCCGCCCGGAGCGCCCGTGACCTCCCTCACCTGGCCGAGAGCGCCGACGTCGACTTCGTCCTCCTCGGTTCCGAGGACGTGGCCGGCCCCGAACAGGGGCACGAGCTGGACCTCGTGCGTACCGCCGCACACGTCATGCCTGTCGCAGATCCCCAGGGAACGCCGTGGTTCGCCGCGTGCGACCCGTCGGGCCAGAGGCTGCCGGCCCTCGTCGTGGCCGGCGCTCGACGCGTGGCCCTGACGGTCGCCACCGACGCGGACGCCGCTCGGCTGGAGCAGGTCGGACGCCTGCTGCGACGGGCCTGGCAGGACGACCCCGCGCTCGAGGACTTCGCCTTCCGCGTCCTGTCGAACCCCGGTCCTCCCGCCCGCTTCCGGTCACCGACCGAGCCGACCGGATGGTGAACGCTCGGTGGGGTCGGGCCGCGCTGGGCGTCCTCGTGGTGGTGGCGGCGGTCCTCGCGTACGGCCTGTGGGC
>DASSQF010000329.1:0-2749 GCA_035702685.1 Propionibacteriaceae bacterium | reverse complement strand
CCGAGTTGTTGGCGTTCTGGTACTGGACGCTCGCGATGTCGGCCCCGCCCAGGTCCATGTCGAAGCCGGCGTCGCGCAGCGCGCGGATCTTGTCCTCCTCGCGCGCCTTCGTGAGGACGAACTCCTCGATGTCGGGGTGGTCGATGTCGAGCACCACCATCTTGGCCGCGCGGCGGGTGGCGCCGCCCGACTTGATGGTGCCGGCGGAGGCGTCGGCGCCGCGCATGAAGGAGACGGGGCCGGAGGCGGTGCCGCCGCTGGACAGCAGCTCCTTGCTCGAGCGGATCCTCGACAGGTTGAGGCCGGCGCCGGAGCCGCCCTTGAAGATGAAGCCCTCTTCCCGGTACCAGTTGAGGATCGAGTCGATGGAGTCGTCGACCGAGAGGATGAAGCAGGCGCTGACCTGCTGCGGGCTCGCCGTGCCGACGTTGAACCACACCGGCGAGTTGAACGAGAAGATCTGGTGCAGAAGCATGTAGGCGAGCTCGTGCTCGAAGATCTCCGCGTCCGCCGGGGTCGCGAAGTAGGCGTTCTCCTCGCCGGCCTGGCGGTACTTCTTCACGACGCGGTCGATGAGCTGGCGCAGGCTCGTCTCCCGCTGGTCCGTGCCGACGGCACCGCGGAAGTACTTGGTGGTGACGATCGTCGAGGCGTTGACGCTCCAGCTCGACGGGAACTCGGCGCCGCGCTGCTCGAACACGGTCTCGCCGGTCTTCCAGTTGGTCTGCACCACGTCGCGGCGCTCCCAGGTGACCTCGTCGTACGGATGCACGCCGGGCGTCGTGTACACGCGCTGGATCGTGAGTCCGCTGCCCTTGCTGCGGGCCTTCGACTTGGTGGTCGTCTCGGTCATGATCGCCTCTCTACCCGGTCGTGCCGGTCTGTGAAGTGGTGGGGTGAGTCTTGCTCGGAGGTCTGACAGTTCTGGGGGGTCAGACGGTGGCCATGCCCTCGCGGAGCTCCGCGATGGCGTGTTCGAAGTCGTCGACCGTGTCGTAGTGGCGGTAGACCGAGGCGAACCGCAGGTACGCGACGGCATCGAGGCGGCGCAGGGGCGGCAGGATCGCGAGTCCGATGTCCTCGGCGTTGATCTCCGCCTGGCCCGACGCCCTCAGGGCGTCCTCGACCTGCTGGCCGAGCCGAGCGAGGTCGTCCTCGCTCACCGGCCGTCCCTTGCAGGCCTTCCGCACGCCGGCGATCACCTTGTCGCGGGCGAACGGCTCCACGACGCCGTTGCGCTTCACCACGGCGAGCTGGGTCTGCTCGACGGTCGTGAACCGACGCTCACACGCGGGGCACTGTCGCCGGCGACGGATGCTCGACCCGTCCTCGGAGACGCGTGAGTCCAGGACACGCGAGTCCGTGTGCCTGCAGTACGGGCAGAACATGGCCTGGTACCTCCCCCGATGTCGACGGCCGCGATGTGATCGCCTGTGTGGATGGCGCTGTGGATGAGATGCGTACAACGTGTGGATGACTGACGCTATCCCTGGGATAACTACACGTCTGTAACCACTAGATGTAGTGATCTTGCCTCGCCAACGACCACAAGTCAATGGGCGCGCGCGACGAACGGCGTGTCGCGTGTCGGATGCGTCAGGCGCCCACGCCCACGTTGCGCACGAGGACGTAGGCGACGCACACGATCAGCGCCAGGACGAGCGAGTACCCCCGCCATGCCGGGGGCAGCCAGCGGCGGGAGGGCGCGTGCGGGTCCCGCACGACCTCCACCATCCAGCCGACGGCGCGGACACCGGCGAGCACCCCGACCACGAGGGCGAGAGGGTTGGCGGCCCAGGCTGCGACGACGTCTCCGCGGATGAGGCTCTCGGCCATGTGCGTGCCCCCGCAGAGGGGGCAGAGCCACCCGGTCACCGCACGGAAGGGGCACGGGATCCCGATGCCCGTGAGGAGGTGCACCGCCCCGAGCCCGAGGCCGAGCGCGCCCAAGGAGCCGACCCTCAGAAGTGCATCCCTCGCAGGAATCGGCGCCTCGACGCTCCCGTCCGTGACCATGGCTATGCATTACAGTAAACGCCACTGGCACCCGCGGCGGCGCTCATGAAGGCAGACACTCACCCCGGTTGCCAAATCCGTCCTCGAGAGGATCAACGTGAGCAACGAGAACTGGAACGACCCGGCCAAGCCCCCGAGCCAGCCCCAGCCGCCCTCCGGCCAGCCCTCGGCGCCTGATCCCCAGGCGACACCGACGGCCCCTGAGAACGAGGCCCCCGGCACCGGCTCGTCCGCGAGCCCCACCTATACGACACCCTCGTACACGACGCCGACGTACGGCACGCCTGGCCAGGCGGACTCCGCCGCCTCCGGCACCCCGGGCTACTCCGCCCCGGACACGACGCCGTCGCAGACGCCGGCCAGTGGCTACACGGCGCCAGGAAGCACCCCGTCCTACGGCACGACCTCCAGCTACGGCTCGACGCCGGCCCAGGGTTCCGCTCCCTCCTACGGCTCGACGCCGGGGCAGGGCTCCGCTCCCTCCTACGGCTCGACCCCGTCGTACGGCACGCCGGCGAGCGGCGGCTACACCTCGCCCGAGTCCGCACCCACGTACGGGTCGACACCGTCGTACGGGACGCCCGGACAGGGGCCCGCCTCCTACGGCACTCCCGCCGGCGGCTACACCCCGCCCGCGTCCGGCCAGCCGTACGGCTCGGCCCCGTCGTACGGGACGCCCGAGTCCACGCCGCCGGCCTACGGCTCGACGCCGTCGTACGGAAGCTCTGCCGGC
>DASSQF010000328.1:0-4029 GCA_035702685.1 Propionibacteriaceae bacterium | reverse complement strand
CTGTGCTGCCGGCAGACCGAAGGAGAAAGACCCATGGCCGCGACCGTACGACGACGCCGGGAGAGCCGGGTGGCGTACCTGCCGTACCTGCTGCCCGGGCTGATGGCGTTCGGCGTCGTCATCGGCTACCCGCTGGTGATGAACGTCTACTACAGCCTGTTCCGCTGGAAGGGCGGGCTGGCGAAGATGAACTTCTACGGCCTCGGCAACTACGTCGACCTGCTGGCCGACGAGGCCTTCTGGGTCTCGTTCCGGAACTCCGTCGCCATGGTCGTCGCCATGGTGGTCGTGCCGACCCTCATCGGGCTGGTCCTGGCGGCCGTGCTGTTCGACTACCTCGGCCGGCGCTTCGGGCCGCGAGTCGCCGCGGTGCTGCGCGCCACGTACTACCTTCCGCAGATCCTCCCCGTGGCCGTCGCCGGCGTCGTGTGGAACTGGGTGCTCAACGCCCAGACCGGGGCCGTCAACGTCATCCTGAGCGGGCTGGGGGTGAAGAACCCGCCGGACTGGCTGGGCAACCCCGCGCTGGCGATGCCGAGTGTCATGCTCGTGCTGATCTGGGTCCAGATCGGCTACCCCGTCGTCATCTTCATGGCGGCGCTGCAGCGCGTCGACCCCGAGCTGTACGAAGCGGCCGAGCTCGACGGGGCCGGCTGGCTCGCGCGGTTCCGGGCGATCACGCTGCCGCAGATCAAGCCCGAGACGTTCGTCGTGACGCTCACGTGCACGGTCGCGGCGCTGAAGGTCTTCGCCCCGGTCTACGTCCTCACCCGTGGCGGTCCGGAGGGCAGCACCCTCGTGCCGAGCTACTACTCGTTCCTCAACTTCTTCGACAAGTCCAAGGTCGGGTACGGCGCTGCCGTGTCGACCGTGCTGACTGTGGTGATCGTCGTGGTCGCCACCCTCATCCTGGCGTTCCAGGCCAGGTCGGAACGCCGTGAGCGAGAGGGACGATGATGGCCGACTCCACGATGATGGCGCGTCCCACGACGTTGGCCCGTTCCACGAGGTCCGCGTCCGTCGCGGACGGACGGCACCGCAGGGGAGCCCTGCGTTGGGTCGTCCTCGCCCTCGCGGCCCTCTTCGGGCTGGCGATGCTGTCGCCGTTCCTGCTCATGGTCCTCAACGCGTTCAAGTCGCCGCAGGACTACTCGCAGAACGGCCCCCTGAGCCTGCCGACGAGCATCTACACGCAGGGCCTCGTGAACTTCTGGAACCGTACGGTCTTCCCGCTCAAGCTCTGGAACTCCGTCGTGATCTCGGCTGCGGTCGCGGTGTTCGGAAGCCTGCTCTCCCTCGTCACGGCGTACGCGATCGGCATCGGCAGGGTGAAGGGACGGGTCGCGCTCATCGCGCTGTTCCTCGTCGCGAACATGCTGCCGCAGGAGGCGATCATCTACCCGCTGTTCACGATGGCGAACGCGGTGGGGCTGTCGAACTCGCGGTGGTCGGTCATCATCATCTTCACGGTGATCCAGTCGGCGTTCGGCATCTACCTGCTGTCGAGCGTGCTGAGCACGTTCCCCACCGAGCTGCTCGAGGCGGCCGCGCTGGACGGCGCCGGCCGGTTCCGCATCCTCGTCTCCGTGGTCTACCCGATCATGCGACCCACCCTCGGCGTCCTCATGGTCTTCTTCTTCATCTGGACGTGGAACGAGTTCTTCATCCCCTTGGTCATGCTCACGAGCAATGCCAGCCAGACCGTGCCCATCGCCCTGTCGTCCCTGCAGGGCGACCGGCTGATGGACGCTCCCACCACCAACGCCGGGGCCCTCGTGTCCCTGCTCCCGGCCCTCGTCTTCTTCCTCATCTTCCAGCGCACCCTCACCCGCGGCGTCACCGCCGGCGCGGTGAAGTGACCTACGAAACGGCATCCACATGAAGTTCACCGACGGCTACTGGCAGCACCGACCCGAGTACACGCTCGCGTACGCGGTCGAGGTGGACGACGTCCGCGTCGACCCTGGTCGCGGCGCGCTCGTGGTCTACGCGGCCACGGTCCGGACGCAGGCCCGCGGCGACACGCTCAACCACGCGCTCCTCACCATCACGTACACGGCCACCGCACCGGGCGTCATCGGCGTCGAGATCGTGCACCACGCAGGGCGAGCGGAGCGCCGGCCGACGTTCGAGCTGGCGGGCTCGGAGGTCGCCGCCGACGTCACCCTCACCGAGTCGCACGGGATCCTGCGCGCCGGCGATCTGGAGGTCCGTGTCCCCCGGACCGGGCCCTGGCGGGTCGACTTCGTGCAGAACGACCGCGTGCTCACCTCGTCACTCCCGCGCTCGGTGGCCTCCGTGAGCGACCGCGACGGCGGTGGCTGGATCCACGAGCAGCTGTCGCTCGAACCCGGCGAGCAGGTGTACGGCCTCGGCGAGCGCTTCGGCGCGTTCTCGAAGAACGGCCAGGTCGTCGACATCTGGAACCGGGACGGCGGCACCTCGAGCGAGCAGGCGTACAAGAACATCCCCTTCTACGTGACGAGCGGCGGGTACGGGGTGTTCACCGACCACCCTGGCCTCGTGTCGTACGAGGTCGGCTCGGAGGTCAACACCCGCGTCCAGTTCTCAGTGGCCGGCTCGCGGCTGCGCTACCACGTCATCGCCGGCCCCACGCCGAAGGACGTCCTCCGCCGGTACACCGGCCTCACCGGACGTCCGGCCCGCCTGCCTGCGTGGTCGTACGGGCTCTGGCTGTCGACGTCGTTCACGACCTCGTACGACGAGGCGACGGTCACGAGCTTCATCGACGGCATGGCCGAGCGGTCACTGCCCTTGTCGGTGTTCCACTTCGACTGCTTCTGGATGCGCGAGTACCAGTGGTGCGACTTCACGTGGGACGAGCGGACCTTCCCCGACCCCGAGGGCATGCTCGCCCGGCTGCGGGCCAAGGGACTGCGCGTGTGCGTGTGGATCAACCCGTACATCGCCCAGCGGTCGCCGCTGTTCGCCGAGGGCGCCGCGGCCGGGTACCTGCTGCGGACGACCGACGGCGACGTGTGGCAGTGGGACAAGTGGCAGGCGGGCATGGGGATCGTCGACTTCACGAACCCCGACGCCGTGACGTGGTTCCAGGACAAGCTCAGGATGCTCCTGGACCAGGGCGTCGACGCGTTCAAGACCGACTTCGGCGAGCGGGTGCCGACCGAGGGCGTCGCGTGGTTCGACGGGTCCGACCCGGAGCGGATGCACAACTACTACACGCACCTCTACAACAGGACCGTCCACGACCTCCTCGTCGCGGAGCGCGGCCAGGGCGAGGCCGTCCTGTTCTCGCGGTCGGCGACGGCCGGCGGCCAGCAGTTCCCCGTGCACTGGGGAGGCGACTGCGACTCGACGTACGCGTCGATGGCCGAGTCGCTTCGCGGCGGCCTGTCGCTCGCGATGTCGGGCTTCGGCTACTGGAGCCACGACATCGGCGGCTTCGAGGGCACGCCGGACGCGGGGGTCTTCAAGCGCTGGCTGCCGTTCGGGCTGCTGTCGAGTCACTCCCGGCTCCACGGGTCGAACTCGTACAGGGTGCCCTGGGCGTTCGACGACGAGGCGGTCGACGTCACGCGGGCCTTCACGCGACTCAAGCTCTCGCTCATGCCGTACCTCGGGCGGCTCGCGGAGGAGGCCAGCGGGGAGGGCATCCCGATGATGCGGCCGATGGTGCTCGAGTTCCCGCAGGACCGGGGTGCCCGCCACGTCGACACGCAGTTCATGCTCGGCGACGCGCTGTGCGTCTCGCCCGTGTTCCGCGCCGACGGCGTCGCCGAGACGTACCTGCCGGGACCGGGATGGCGCCACCTCCTCGACGGCTCCCTGGCTGAGCCGGGATGGTCGAGCCGCACGTACGGGTTCGACTCGCTGGGGCTGTACGTGCGGCCGGGAACCGTGCTGCCGGTCGGCGCTGTCGACGACACCCCCGAGTACGCGTGGGCGGACGGCGTCACGTTGCGCGCCTTCGACCTGCCGGACGGCTTCGACGGGACGGTCCAGGTGCCGGGTGGCACGGGGGCGGCCGCGTCGTTCCGGGTGCGCCGC
>DASSQF010000327.1:0-13727 GCA_035702685.1 Propionibacteriaceae bacterium | reverse complement strand
ACAGGTTGTACTGCGTCATGATCGAGATGACCTTGGTCGGGTAGTTCGGGTCCGTCGCGTAGCCGGCGGCCGCGACCGCCTTGATGAACTGGTCGGGGTTCTGCTGGTACGCGAACGCGCCGGCGTACCGGCTGCTGTGGGACAGGAACCATCCGTGGTCGAGGAAGGAGTCGCCCACGGACGCGTACGAGCGGAACTGCGCGACCACCTGGTAGTACGTGCCGGTCGCGGCGTCGTACTCCGTCGTCGTGATCGGGAAGCACCCGGTCGGGTACGGGCTCGTGGTCGTGGAGCACTTGATGCCGAAGTAGGCGTTCGCCTGCGTGGCGAGCGTCGAGCCGCCCCAGCCGGACTCGAGGATCGACTGGGCGAGAGCCACAGAGGTCGGCACCCCGTACAGAGCGGTCTCCCGCTGGGCCAGCGGCACCGTCGCCGCCAGGTACGACGAGGGGGTCATGGCGTTCGCCGCCGGTACGGGGGCGAAGAGGCCGAACCCGGTGACCACGGCGGCGACGGCGACGAGCAGGCGCGCGAGGCGGCCCCAGGGTCCAGTCATGGCCTCATTAGGCCAAAGGCGTCTCCGCCTGGCCAAGAAACGTGATCAAGTGCTCATTCAGGGTTGAGAGTTCGCGACCTGTCTGAGAACGGCGTTGAGGAAGGCCGGCGACTCGTCGGTCGACAGCTCGGAGGCCAGCCTCACCGCCTCGCTCACGACGACGCTCGGTTCCGTCGTCGTGTAGAGCAGCTCGTACGTGGCCATGCGGGCGAGGATCCGGTCCACGCGCGGCATGCGCTCGAGCGTCCAGCCCTCGGCGAGGCGCGAGGCCACCACGGAGTCGATGCGGCGCACGTTCGCGGCCACACCGCGCACGATCTCGGCCGTCAGGTCGCGGACGGTCGCCTCCGGGGTGCTCCGCTCCTCGAGGGTCGCCACCGGGTCCGTGCCGCGCAGGTCCGCCTCGAAGAGGAGGTCGAGCGCGTGCTTGCGTGCCTTGTGCCGGGCGGAGGTGCGGGGGCGTGCGGCGTCCTGCTCCACCTCAGACGCGGCCGAGGTAGGAGCCGTCGCGCGTGTCGACCTTGACCTTCTCGCCGGTGACGATGAACAGCGGCACCTGGATCTGAAGGCCGGTCTCGACGGTGGCGGGCTTCGTGCCACCGGTGGACCGGTCGCCCTGAAGGCCCGGCTCGGTGTAGGTGACTTCGAGCTCGACCGAGGTCGGCATGTCGACGAAGAGCGGGTTGCCCTCGTGCAGCGCCACCGTCGCGGTGCCGTTCTCGAGGAGGTAGTTCTTCGCGTCGCCCATGGTCTCCTCGGAGATCACCATCTGCGAGTAGTCGCTGGTGTCCATGAACACGTACCCGTCGCCGTCGTGGTACAGGTACTGCATCTCGCGCCGATCCACGGTGGCCGTGTCGACCTTGGTGTCGGAGTTGAACGTGCGGTCGACCACCTTGCCGCTCAGCACGTGCTTCAGCTTGGTCCGGACGACCGTGTTGCCCTTGCCCGGCTTGTGGTGCTGGAACCAGATGACGGTCCAGAGCTGGCCGTCGAGGTCGAGCACCATGCCGTTCTTGAGATCGTTGGTGGAGGCCACGGGAGTCCCTTCGCTGTACGCACGGCCGCGTCCGGGACGGACGAGGGCCGGGTGAACGCCGTCACGGCGACGGCGGCGAGGATTCTACCCGAGACCGTGGAGTGGCTCCCAATCCGGCGGTCAGGCCTCCGGCGAGGAGAAGGTCGTACGCCCTTGGAGCGCCGCGGCCAGGTGCTCGTCGATCGTGTCGGCGACCGAGGCCACCTCGTGGACGACCTGACGGAAGTGAGCCGGTACGAACGGCTTGGCGAGCGCCGACATCGAGACGAACACCTTGTCGCGCAGCAGCCAGAACCGTACCCACCGGCTCTCGGAGTTGAGGTCGTTGAGCACCTCGGCGGCCCGCGACCTGCCACTCACGTCGTGGACGACCGCCGCGAACGCGATGACCTCGCGGGCGTCCGACGGCACGCGGACGAAGACCATCGTCGAGCCGACACGGATCGAGTAGTCCCCCTCCGAGTCGTGGAAGGGCTCCGAGCCGTAGATGCGGGCCAGCTCGGCGCCGACGAGCCGGTCGAGCTCGGCGGCGTCCGCGGGCATCACGGCGTGGGTGTCGGGCTCGTCCTCCTCGGGCGAGGAGGCAGCGAGGTACGGCGGCTCGCTCGGGCCCGGCGGCTGCAGGACGTCGGCGAGCTGGTCGGCGGTGAGGAAGACCGGGTGCAGCACGCCGTACACGTCACGCAGGGTCGCGACCGAGAGGCCGGCGAGCTCGTCGGTGCGCTCCTGCGACCACTCGCTGAAGAAGTTCTCGCTGGACTCGGCGCTCGGGGAGGACCACCCCAATTGCTCCATCTGCGCCAGCTGGGGCGCGGCGAGCTGCTGGTCGTCGGCGAGCACCGCGTTGGAGGACGCCTCGGCGCGGATGCGGCCGAGCGCCGGACACCCGTACGCGATGAACGGGGAGCCGCCCTCGTCCGGGGCGAGGACACCGAGGGTGAGCTCCGCGCCCGAGTCCATCATCGACAGCACCTCGGACAGCCGGCCCGAGAAGGCGTCCCACGCCTCGTCCGTGCTGCGGTCGATGTCGAAGTCGTCGATGTCCACTGGTGCCTCCCGCGAGGCAACCTACAACAGCGCGGCGAGGGCGAGGATGACGAGCGCGGAGACCGCCGTCGTCCGGAAGATCGTGTCCCGTGCGAACAGCTCGCGCACGCCGTAGCGCATGCCGAACACGTAGATGTTCTGGGCGGGTGGCAGCGCTGCAATGACGGTGACCGCGCGGACGCTGTGCTCCGGCAGGTGCAGCGCGTACCGCGAGACGAGGAACGCCGTCAACGGCTGGATGACGACCTTGATCACGGTGATGACGTACGACTCCACGCTCTCCGCCCCGCGCTTGGGCCGCGGGTCGAGCCGCAGGGAGATGCCGAACGCCAGCAGCATCGTCGGGACGGCCACACCGCCGAGCATCGCCAGCGGGGTCTCGACGAGCCCCGGCAGGGGGACGTGGAAGAGGTTCAGCGCGAGGCCGGCGAGGCATCCCACGGTGAGGGGGTTGCGGATCGGCAGGGTGACGAGACGCGCGACCGGTACCTGGCCGCCGTTCTCCCGAACCCGGCAGTAGTCGAGGTGGGCCAGCGCCAACGGCTGGAGCACGGCGAGCTGGACGAGGAGCACGGGAGCGATCCAGGTCGGGTCGCCGAGCGCGTACGCGGCGACGGGCAGTCCCAGGTTGCCGGCGTTCGTGTAGCAGGCGAGGAGGGCGCCCATCGTGCGCTCGGCCGGGGGCGGGCGGAAGAACAGCCACGCGAGCACCATGTACAGCAGTCCCGCGACGACGATGGCCCCCGCGTTGGCGATGAAGCTCCGGGCGAAGACCTTCGACAGGTCGGCCTTCTCGATCATCGTGAGCATGAGCGCCGGGGAGGCGACGAGCAGCGCCAGCTTGGACATCATCTGCTGGTGCTGGGTCGTCAGGACCCCGAAGTGAGCGCAGAAGACGCCCACGAGGATGAGGATGCCGATCGTCGCATACCCGGTCAGCGCCTGCACCCGGTCAGGCTACGGCAACCCCTTTCCTCCCCAGAGGGATGGCCAGTGGTTGCCACGGGGACAAGGCTTTTCGTCAGAGCAGGGCGGCGAGCGCCTCGGCGAGAGCCGGCTCGAACTGCGCCCGCTTGAAGGGCGGCGACGCGTACTCGGCGAGGCGGGAGACAGGAGCGTCGAAGTTCCGGAGCAGCCGACGGGCGAGCACCTGCCCGTCGTCGGCCGCGCCCCGGGCGACGAACGCCTCGACCACCCGCGGCCAGAGGTCCTCCTCGGCGACGACGTCGCGGATGGTCCGCAGGGACCGCACGACGGGTGCGAGCGAGCCGGTGAACGCGTGCTGCCCAGGTCCGACCTCGATGGGGGCATCCGTGCCGGGGACCCACACCTCGGCGGTCGTGCCGACAGGGACCGTGACGGAGAGCTCCACACGTGTCCCGGACCGCGTCCAGCTGACGGCGTGGTGGCCGTACGCCGAGTCGTACGAGACCTGGGCGCAGTCCAGAGCCGTACCGACGAGGGGCCGGACGACGACTCGGCGGTAGCCGGGCTCGGCCGGAGCCAGCCCGCCCACGGACCGGTGCAGCCAGTCGGCGACGGCCCCGAGGGCGTAGTGGTTGAAGGAGGTCATCTGCCCGGGGTTGATCGTGCCGTCGGGCAGCATCGAGTCCCAGCGCTCCCAGACGGTCGTGGCGCCCATCGTCACGGCGTAGAGCCACGAGGGGCAGGCGGTCTGCAGCAGCAGCCGGTACGCGGTGTCGACGTGACCCGTGAGCCCCAGCGCCTCGGTGACCAGCGGCGTGCCCACGAACCCCGTCGAGATCCGGAAGTCCTCGCCGCGGACGAGGTCGGCGAGCCTGTTCCCGGCCTGTGCCTTCGCGGCGTCGTCGACGAGGTCCCAGCAGATCGCCATCGCGTACACGGTCTGGCAGTCGCTGAGGATCCGTCCCGACGGCGTCACGTACGCACCGCGGAACGCGGCGACGACCTCGTCGGCGAGCCGGCCGTACCGCGCGGCGCCCTCCTCGTCGCCGGTCGCGGCGAGCGCCTCGGAGAGCACCCATGCGCACCGGGCGAAGCACCCGGTGGCCACGACGTCGGGGTCGGCCTTGGCGGCGAAGGCGTCCTCCGGCGGAGCGTCGGGATCCAGCCAGTCGCCGAACTGGAAGCCACCGCGCCAGAGGCGGGACTCCCCCGCCGCCCTCTCGACGTGGTCGACCCATCCGCGCATGGACGGAAGCTGGCGGCTGACGAGCGCCAGGTCGGCGGTGGCCTCGTGGACGACCCAGGGGACGATCACGCCCGCGTCGCCCCACGCCGCCGTCGCGGGCGTTCCGGGCGGCAGGATGTCCGGCACGATCCAGCCGACGATGCCGTCGTCGGTCTGGTCGGCGGCCAGGTCGGCGAGCCAGCTCGTGAGGAAGCCGGCCGAGTCGTACAGGAACGACGCGGTGGGACTGAAGACCTGGATGTCACCCGTCCACCCCAGCCGCTCGTCGCGCTGCGGGCAGTCGGTGGGCACGTCGACGAAGTTGCCCCGCATCCCCCACACGACGTTGCGGTGGAACTGGTCGAGCATCTCGTGGGAGCTGGAGAACCACCCCGTACGGCGGAGGTCCGACCCCACGACGACGGCTTCGACGCCGACGACCTCAGCTCCCGAGACCTCGGCGTAGCGGAAGCCGTGGAACGTGAAGCACGGCTCGAGCGTCTCCTCGCCCTCACCCGTGAGCACGTACGTGTCGGTCGCCTTGGCGGTCCGGAGCGGACGCGTGCCGAGCTCGTCGTGCTCGAGGACCTCGGCGTGACGGACAGAGACGACGGCGCCGTTCTCGCCGCGTACCCGGAGCCGGAGCCACCCTACGAGGTTCTGCCCCGTGTCGATGCGCGTCACGCCGCCCTCGCGCAGCTCCGTCGAGGCCACCTCGAGGACCTCGGTCACGCGTACCGGCGGGCCCTCGGGCGCGACCAGGCGCGTGGCCCGTGCGTCGACGACCTCGACGCCCACTGTCTCGCCCGAGACGGGCCTGAGGTCGGTCGCCTGGCCGTCGAGCAGCGTGTTCTCGACGATGCCGGACGGGCTGGCCGTCCACGTCGCGTCCGTCGCGAGCCGCACGGTCTCACCGCTCGCCAGCGTCACCTCGAGCTGCGCCAGGCCCGCGACGACCGGCCCGTACACCTCGCTGCGCCCCTCGAAGCCGATGCGCCCGTGCCACCACCCGCGTCCGAGGAGCAGCTCGAGGGAGTTCCGCCCCTCGCGCACGAGGTCCGTGACGTCGTACGTCTGGTAGCGCAGGCGCTCCTGGTACGCCGTCCAGCCGGGGGCGAGCTCCAGGTCGCCGACCCGGACGGCGTTGATGCTCGGCACGTACAGGCCCATCGCCGTCGCGTACAGGCGGGCCGAGACGACCTCGCCGGGGACGTCGAGGACACCGCGCAGGACGGGCGCCGGCTCGCCCTTCGCCATCGGCCCCACCGGCGTGACGAACTCCGCGACCCAGTCGTCCCGGGAGAGCAGGCCCGCCTCGACGGCGAGCGGCTCCGACCACTGCCCGCCGGGCACGCGGAGGCGCACCTCGGCGCGCTCGCGGCTCGCCAACGGCGAGGCGGGCCAGGCGACGAGCACCTGGTCCGGCCCGTTGAGTGTGTGCGTGGTCACGCCGGAGGGCCTGCTCACCTCCACCTCGACGGACTCCTGGACGAAGCCCTCAGGCGCCTCGTCGTAGCCCCAGGACAGCCTCGGCGTGGCTGTCCCGATGCCGAGCGCTTCCTCGACGTGCTCGGCGCGCAGGCGTACGGGGACGGGTGAGGACACGGGATCTCCTAGACGGGTGGTACAGGTGGTGAGGAACGGGTCAGGCGAGCAGTGCCTCGGCCGTCTCGATGTCGGTGACGAGCACGTTCACCCACTGGCCGAGGATCGCCGCACGGATCGCCGAGTGCTTGCGCGGCCCACCCGCCACCCCCACACGACGGGGTACGGACAGGAGCGTCGCCGGGTCGATGCCGACGACCCGGAGGTCGAGGTCGGAGTCGACGTGGCGCCCCTCGGCGTCGAAGAACCTCAGGCAGATGTCTCCGACAGCGCCCAGCGAACGCAAGGAGTCCTGGTCCGCGTCGGCGATGGCGTTGCCGGAGCGCTGCAGGAGCGGCGACGGGTCCAGGCTGCCGATGCCGGCGAGGAGGATCGTGAGGCTCTTCCACGCGTCCACGACCTCGGCCACGTACGGCTCGGCGAGCATGGCGTCACGCAGCGCCGCGGACACGACTCCGGGGGTGGGCAGGAACAGGGGCTTCCCTCCGGTGAGGGTCGCCAGCTGCTCGGTGAGCCGGGTGGCCTGAACCTGCGCCTCCGGGATGCCCACGCCGCCGATGACCTGGGTCACCGTGTCGGCGACGGGCTGGGGCCGACGCGAGAGGACCGTCACCATGGCCAGGAGCGTCTCGCTCCAGGACGAGATCCCGATCCGCTCGTGCCCGAGGAGGACGTCCTCGAGGTACGTGGCGGCGGCCGCGCCGACGGCGCTCGTGATGGCCTTCTCGTCGCCCGCCGGAGCGTCCGCGACCACGGCGTCGAGCAACCCGTACCGCGTGACGAGCGCCTCCTCGAGGTCGGAGTGGCCGCCGGGCGGGGGGACGATCATCACCCGCACGATGCCCAGGTCCTCGGCCTTCTTGAGGAGCCGGGAGACCTTCGCCTGGGAGACGTGGAGCGCCTCCGCGATCTGGGGCTGCTTGAAGCCCTGCTCGTGGTACATCCGTGCCACGCGGGTCACCAGTCGCAGTCGGCTGGCCGGCTGGGCGTAGTCCACGGATGCCTCCACGAGCGTTCGGTTCGCGATCAGTGTGCCAGGTCGCCGAACAGAGCGTCGGAGGCGAGGCGGGTCGCCTCCACGGCGTCCTGGGCGTCCTGTGCCGCCTGCATCGCGTCGAAGTCGAGCCGGTCCAGCCCGGCCTCCACGCGGCGCAGGAAGCGGATGGCCTGCTTGGCCGCCGCGACGGTGTCCTCGCGGAACGGGAACTGGTCGAGCTGCCACACACCCTCCCAGCCGTTCTTGCGCAGCACGTAGAAGAACTCGAACAGCTCCATGGGGTGGACCGAGCCGGCGATCATGTCGTCGTCCCAGCTGCGGAGGTTGTCGTTGACGTCCATGCCGAAGAGGCGGCCGTAGTCGATGGCGAGCTGGGCCGAGTCGGCGGGCGACTCCCCTCCGTACAGCGCGTGTCCGAAGTCGAGCAGGATCCCGATGTTGGGCAGGCCGATCTTCTCCAGGGCGAGAAGAGTCCTCTCCACCGAGCAGTAGCTCATGTGCACGCGGGGCTCGCGCGGCTTGTACTCGATGACGTACGTCAGGTCGGGGTTCCCACTCGCCAGCTCCGCGACGCCGTCCATCGACATCTGCCACAGCTTGCGGTGGTCGACCTGGAACGGGTAGTCCCAGCCGTCCTGGCCGGGCCACAGCTTCACGTACGATGCCCCGAGCTCGCGGACGATGTCCCCCGCCTCGGTGATGAGGTCGTGGGCGGCCCGGCGCACGCCGGCGTCCGGGTTCGTGAACGCACCCTTCGAGAAGGTCCGCGTGTACATCTCGGGCGTGATGCCGATGACCGAGAGGTTGTTCTTCGCCAGGCGGTCCTTGACCTCGCTGAGCGGAGCGTCGCAGCCGGGGAAGGGGTAGTTGAGGTCCACGACGCTGAGGTCGCCGACCTGGCCCGCACGGTCGATCATCTCGAGCATGCCGACCGGTGCGGCGTAGCCGTCGGTCGCGTACCGGTCGACGTAGCTCGCGAAGTGCCAGATGCCGGCGCCGAACTTCTGTGTCATGGACGGTCCTTTCGTGTGAGACGGGCGCGGGACACGGCGAGCGTCCAGCCTTCCCGGGCGGATGCTGCATCGGCCGCGGACACGGCCGGGGTGAACTCGTGGCGAGGCCGGTCCATGGCCTCCAGATCGGAGACGGCCCAGCCGCCCACGGCGACGCCGGCGAGATCGGCCGCGCCGAGGGCCGAGAGCTCCGGCTCGTCCGACACGACGACGCAGGCCTGGGCGAGGTCGGCCTGCCACTGCATGAGCAGGTCGCTGGCCGTCGCTCCCCCGTCGGCCAGCACGGTCGTCGCAGGCCTCCCGGCCGCCGCGACGGCATCCAGGACGTCCGATACCTGGTACGCCACGGACTCGAGCGCGGCACGGGCCAGGTCGGCACGGCTCGTGCCCATGTCGAGGCCGTCGACGAGACCCACCGCGCGCGCGTCCCAGTACGGCGCCCCGAGGCCGCCGAACGCGGGGACGAGGTGGACCGCCGGCGAGCCGCCCACCGCGAGGGCCGACAGCTCGGCCGCGGACACACCGAGGAGGGTGCAGAGCCAGGTGAGGGTGGCGCCGCTGGAGCGGATGTTCCCCTCGAGCGCCCGTGTCACCCCGTCCGGGCCGTCCCAGGCGATCGTGCGGCACAGGCCGGGCGCCGTCGTGGCCTCCGAGACGGCCATGATGGACGAGCCCGTCCCGTACGACGCCTTCACCGAACCGGGCCGCCAGCCGCCGTTCGCGAACAGGGCCGCGTGCGAGTCGCCAAGGACGGCCGCAACAGGAGTTCCCGCCTTCGCGGGACCGATCGCACGGATCGTCGGCACCATCGGCATGGAGCTCACGACCTCGGGGAGGCACTCCACCGGCACGCCGAAGGCGTCGCAGAGGCGCTCGTCCCAGGCGACGGCGGCGATGTCGAGGAGCGAGGTACGGCTGGCGTTGCCGGCCTCCGTGAGGTGACGGCCGGTGAGGCGCCACAGCAGCCAGGCGTCGATCGTCCCGACCTTGACCCGCCCGCTGGCACAGCCCGCGCGGTCGGGGTCGTACGTGTCGAGCAGCCAGGCGATCTTGGCGGCCGAGAACATCGGGTCCAGCAGCAGGCCGGTGGTCCGTGACACGACGTCAGCCAGGTCGGCGAGGCGCTCGCAGATGTCGACGGCCCGCTGGTCCTGCCACGAGAGCGCCGGACCCAAGGGCTCGCCCGTCAGGGCGTCCCAGGCCAGCACGGTCTCCCGCTGCGTCGACAGCGCGATGCCGTCGACGCGGGCCGCGGGGACGCCATCGGCTGCCTCGACGACCGAGGCCCAGATCGCCTCGGCGTCCTGCTCCACCCACCCCGGGCGGGGGAAGTCGCGGTCCAGGGCGACAGCAGCACGCCCTGCGACCGCGTGGTCGCGCCCGACGAGCAGTGCCTTCGTCGACTGCGTGCCCTGGTCGACCGCGAGGAGGGTGGTCACAGGCCGAGCACGTCCTTCGCGCGCAGGACGGCCGGCTCGGGGCTGGTGAGGACGGGCACGGCCACGGTGACGGCCTGGGCAGCGGTCGCCATCGAGGCCTGCGCCAGGACGACCACGTCGGACGACGCCGCGGCGCGTACGACCGCCTCACCCACGAGCCGGTCGTGCGCCGCGGTGTCCCCCGCGGCCACAGCCTCGAAGGCACCCTCGACGAGGACCTCGCTGACCTCCGGCTCGACGCCGGCCAGCGCGGCACGCTCGTGGACGAGTCGCACGCTCGGCCCGAGAGTCGTGGGCAGCGTCGCGATGACGGCGATCCGCCGGCCCGCAGCGACGGCAGCGTCAGCGACGGCCTCGTCGACCCGGAGGACGGGGATGCCCGCGGCCTCGCTGAGGCCGGCGGCGTACTCGGAGATCGAGGAGCAGGTGAGCAGGACGGCGTCCGCACCGCCTGCGACGGCGCCGTCCACGAGGTCGCGCAGCCGTTCGGCGACGCTCGGGGCGCGGGGCGTGCGCAGGTCGGCGACGATCTTGTCGTCGAGCAGGTTCACCGTCTCGACACCGGGCCAGTGGGCGCGTGTCAGCCGGCCGAACGGCGCGATGTTGACCGCCCCGGTGTGGAGAAGCGCGATACGGGTCATGGCGTTATCCCTTCACGGAGCCGGCGGCGAGACCGGCCATGATCTGCTTGTTGAGGAAGACGTAGACGACCGCGACGATGACGACGTTGATGCTGATCGCCGCGAAGAGCGGTCCGTACTGCGTCGAGCCGTACTCGTTGGAGAAGCCCAGGAGGCCGACCTGCAGGGTCTGCAGGTTCTTCCGCGTCGTGAACGTCAGCGCGATGAGCAGGTCGTTCCACACGCTGAAGAACTCGACCATGGCGATCGTGATGATGGCGTTCTTCATGAGCGGCAGCCCGATGACGAAGAACGAGCGGAGCATCGACACGCCGTCCATCGTGGCCGCTTCGAAGAGCTCACGCGGGATCGCACGGAAGTACGTCGCCATGAGGAAGACCGTCAGCGGCAGGCCCATCACCACGTACGTGATGACGAGCGGCCAGAGCGTGTTCGTGAGCCCGACCTTGAAGTACACGGTGAACAGGGGCACGAGGATCATCTGTCCCGGCACCATGAGACCCGCGACGAAGTACAGCAGGGTCGAGTTGCGGCCCTTCCACACCATGATCTCCAGGGCGAAGCCGGCCGCGATCCCGACGAGGAGCATGAGCGCGAGCGACGGCAGCGTCACCGTGATGCTGTTGAGGTACATCTGTCCCACGTTGCTCGTCGTCAGCGCCGTCACGTAGTTGTCGAACGAGAAGTGCTTGGGCAGTGACCAGGTGGGCTCGGTGAAGAACTCGTTCTGGGTCTTGAAGGAGCCGAGGATCAGCCAGGCCTGCGGGTAGAGCACGACGACCAGCAGCAGGCCGATCAGCACGTACTTGAGGACGGAGCGGACAGCGCGCATCTCAGGCCTCCGCCAGGTCGCGTCGGGCGGAACGGAAGACGGTGAGGGTGAAGAGCAGGCAGAGCAGTGTGAGGATGACCGCCACCGCCGACCCGAACCCGTACTCGGCGTAGTTGAACGCCGACCGGTACATGTAGAGGGTCAGCGGCGTCGTCTCGCTGCCTGGGCCGCCGTTGTTGAGGGCCAGCAGGCCGTCGAACACCTTGAGCGTGGCGTTGACGCTGAAGATCAGCGAGCTGATGAGGATCGGCGCGCTGAGCGGGAGGACGATGTGGCGGACCAGCCGCACGCCGCCGGCGCCGTCGAGCCGCGCGGACTCGAGCGTCTCGGCAGGGATGTCGACGAGACCGGCGTACAGCAGGACGGCGTAGAAGCCGATCGAGCGCCACAGCTCCATGACGACCGCCACCATGAAGGTGCCCGAGCCGGAGACGAAGAAGTCGACGCTGGGCTGCCCCAGCGCGTTGAGGGCCGCGTTGACGGGGCCCTGGTTGTCGCCGATCGCGAAGAAGCTCTTGAACAGGAGCGCGACCGCGACGGTGGGGAGGACCGTGGGGAAGAAGGCGACGGTACGGACGAAGGCGGACGCCTTGCGGAGCACGAAGATGTACAGGAGGGCGAGCGCGTAGCCCAGCGCCACCTGGAGGATCGTCACGACCACCGAGTACTTGATGGTCACCCAGACCGCGTTGACCGCGTCGGGGTCGTGGACGAAGTCCGTGAAGTTCTTGACGCCGATGAAGGTGAAGCCGGTGAGGAGGTTCCCCTTGAAGAGGGACAGCCCGAGCGACCAGGCGACGGGGATGATCTTCAGAAGGGTGTAGAGCAGCAGGGCCGGGGCCACGAGAAGGATGATGGTCTTCCGATCACCCAGGACTTTGCGCATCGGGTTCTCCTGACGGGCAGGCCGGGCCCGTGGTGACGGACCCGGCCCCCCGCGTGACGAGTGGACTTACTTGTTGGCGTCGAGGCTTGCCTGGAGCTTGGACATGTAGTCGGCCGGTGACATCTGGCCGGAGACCAGCAGGGCGACGTTCGTGCTCGCGAGGGCGTTGGACTTCGAGTCCATGAGCGCCTCGAACCACAGCACGGACTCCTTCGCCGAGCCGACCGTGTCCTGGATCGTCTTGGTCGCCGACGAGGTGCTCGTCACGCTGCCGTTCGCCTTGAGGCCGGAGATCTGACCGGCGTCCGCGGCGAGCTTGCCGTAGTTCTTCGCGATGCAGGTGAGCCAGGCCGCCGACTTCGGGCCGAAGGTCTTCGAGTTCATCGCCATCGCCGTGCCGGCGTTGGCGGCCCACTGGCCCGTCGTGCCCTTGCCGCCGCTGACGGTCGGGAACGGCATGAAGCCGACGGTGTCGACTCCGATGGTGTTCTGCTTCGGGTCGTTGATGTTCGAGAGCATCCAGGAGCCGTTGTACGTCATCGCGGCCTTGCCCGTGAGGAACTGGGCGGTGGCGGCGTCGGCGGTGCGGGAGGTGACGCCGTCGCCGAAGTATCCCTTCGTGCCGAGGTCGGCGAGGGCCTTCGCACCGGCGACGTACGCCGGGTCCGTGAGCTTCGCCTTGCCGTCACGCACGTCCGCCATGGCGTTCGGGCCGACGTTGCGGAAGATGTACATGCCCATGAGGCGGGTGAGCGGCCAGCCGGCCTGCCCGCCCTCGGTGATCGGGACGACGCCGGCCGTCTTCAGCTTCGCCATCGCCGCGACGAGGTCGTCGAAGGTGGCCGGGGTGGAGATCCCGTTGTCCGAGAAGATCTTCTTGTTGTACCAGACGCCCTCGATGTTGTACTGGTACGGCAGCGACACCATCTGGCCGTACACGCCCTTGACGGTGGCGGCAGCGGCCGGCGAGACGTTGTCCCAGATGCCCAGCTCGGTCATCTTCTTCTCGTAGTCGACCAGGACGCCCGCCTTGCCGAGGTCACCGGTGGGACGCACCTGTGCGGTGCCGGCGACGAAGTGGTTCGGCAGCGCCCCCTGGCTGGCGAGCAGCGTGATCTTCTGCACGACGTCGGCCTGCGCGACACCCTCGTGCGCCAGCGGCAGCGCCTTGTTCGCGTCGGCGCACGCCCCCTGGGCCAGCGTGTCGAGCTGCTTGCTGAGGGTCGGGTTCTCGTTCTGGATGAGCACGGTGAAGCTCGTGCCCTCGTCCACCGCCGCGGGGCCCGCACCGGTCGCTGTCGAGCTGCTGCAGGCCCCGAGGACCAGCGAGCATGCGGCCAGCGTGCTCGAGGCCACGAGGGCCGGACGTCGGAAACTACGCATGAAAAGTCCTCCTTGACTGTGGCCCCGCCAGGGCCGCCTGCGATTGAAACGTTATGTGGAGCGAGTCGTGTGTGTCAATAGTCGGTGATGCATTTCTATGCACTGTTACCTGATCGTGACACTGATCCGCATCTCCA
>DASSQF010000326.1:0-26647 GCA_035702685.1 Propionibacteriaceae bacterium | reverse complement strand
CCATGACCTCGTGGATGATCAGGATGCGCGTACCGGCGTTGTGCTCGGCCATGACGTTCTTGGCGAACCGGGCGCCCATCTCCGCAGCCGTGTCCGCGCCCAGGGACTGACGGATCGGGATGACGTCGTTGTCGATCGTCTTGGGGAGCCCGACGACGGTGAGGCCGTAGTCGTTCTCGGCGAGGAAGGCGGCCAGGTCGGCAGCCGTCGTGTTGGTGTCGTCGCCGCCGATGGTGTGCAGGACGTCGACGCCGTCCGCGACGAGGCGGTCAGCGGCGACCTTGAGCGGGTTCTCGCCCTCCTTGACGAGGCCGCGCTTCACGAGGTCGGCCGCGTTCGTGAGCTTCACCCGGGAGTTGCCGATCGGCGAGCCGCCGAACTTGTGGAGGAGCGCCGCGTTCCGGCGCACCTCGGGCGTGACGGTGATCGAGTCGCCGCGGAGCAGGCCCTGGTAGCCGTGCTTGTACGCGATGATCTCGACGTCCGGGGCGAGCTCGGAGTAGCGCTCGATGAGACCGCCGATGGCGCTGGACAGACAGGGGGCGTAGCCGCCCGCGGTGAGGAGCGCGACCTTCGCGACCATGGATGACCTCCGGTGTTGTAGGGACCGGGGGACAGCCTAGGAGACGTGTACGGCTCCGGGGAGTCGAGGGGGTCGGCGTGAACGCCCCTATCATCGCCGGATGGGCGATGTCGTGTGGCTGCGCAGGGACCTGCGACGGTCGGACCTGCCGACACTGGCGAGGGCCGCGGAGGCGGGGCCGGTCACCGTCCTGTTCGTCGTCGACCCCGCCCTGTGGGAGCCGTCGGCCCACACGGCCCGACGTCGCTGGCTCGCCGCGACCCTGCTGGCCCTGCGCGACACGTACGAGGGGCGGCTCACGCTCAGAACGGGCGATCCAGCGACCGTGGTCCCGCGGCTCGCGAGGGAGGTCGGGGCGACCGCGGTCCACGTCTCGGAGGAGACCGAGCCGGACGGTGCCGCCAGGGACCGGCGCGTCGCGGACGCGCTCGGCGACCTTCCGCTCGTCCGGACGGGCAGCCCGTACGCCGTCACGCCCGGCCGTGTGCTGAAGCCGTCCGGCGACCCGTACCTCGTCTTCACCGCCTTCTCCAAGGCCTGGCGCCAGCACGGCTGGCGGGCTCCCGCCCCGGAGCCTGAGGGGCTGACGCTCGACCGGGACCGCAGCGACGACGGCACGTGGGACCTCGTCGCCGCCGCTGCCGACGGTGAGGTCCCCGCGCTGCCGGCCGCCGGGGAAGAGGCCGCGGCCGAGGCCTGGGAGGCGTTCCTCGACTCGGGCCTCGACGCGTACGCCGCCGACCGCGACCGGCCGGACCTGGACGCCACCTCACGCCTGTCCCCGTACCTCAAGCTCGGGGTGGTTCACCCGCGCACCCTCCTGGCCGACCTGGCGCACCGCCCCGGCCCCGGCGTCGAGCGTTTCGTCACGGAGCTGGCCTGGCGTGAGTTCTACGCCGACGTGCTCCACCACAACCCGCACAGTGAATGGCAGGACCTGCGACCGGAGCTGGCGACGATGGCGTACGACGACGAGCCAGCCCTGGTCGACGCCTGGCGCCGCGGCCGTACAGGGGTGCCCCTCGTCGACGCCGGCATGCGGCAGCTCCTGCAGACCGGGTGGATGCACAACCGCGTACGGATGGTCGCCGCGAGCTTCCTGGTGAAGCACCTCCACACGCGCTGGCAGGTGGGAGCGCAGCACTTCCTCGACCACCTCATCGACGCCGACCTCGCCTCGAACCAGCACGGCTGGCAGTGGGTCGCCGGCACGGGCACCGACGCCGCCCCGTACTTCCGGGTCTTCAACCCGATCCTGCAGGGGGAGCGGTTCGATCCCGAGGCGACCTACATCCGCACGTACCTGCCGGAGCTGTCCGGGCTGACCCCCGCCGAGGCGCACCGGCCGTGGACCGTCGACGCCGCCGCGCGCGGCGGCTACCCCGAGCCGGCCGTGGACCTGGACGTCGAACGACGCGAGGCCTTGGCCCGCCACAAGGCAGCCCGGGGGTAGCCGCGACCTCTGACCAGACAGGGATCCGGGGTCTGGTCTGCCGCGTCGCCAGCACCTACTGTGGTCGAGCACCCGTGCTCGATGAGGAGGACCCACGCACCATGACGGACGCTCCGGACCTGGCAGCCGACATCATCACCCCGGACCCCGATACGGCGACGACGTACCGCATCCCCGACTGGGACGAGATCGCCGGTCCCGCGACCGACTTCAGGAAGTTCTGGGAGGACCGGGCGAAAGAGCTCGAGTGGTTCAAGCGCTGGAACACCGTGCTCGACGACTCGAAGGCGCCCTTCTACTCGTGGTTCACCGGCGGCAAGGTCAACATCGTCCACAACTGCGTCGACCGGTGGCTCACCGGCCCGCACCGCAACAAGCTGGCCCTGATCTGGGTCTCCGAGGACGGCCAGGAGACGAGGACCTTCTCGTACTACTCGCTCAACCGTGAGGTCATGACCTGGGCCAACGTGCTCAAGGCGATGGGCGTGGGCAAGGGCGACAGGGTCACGATCTACCTCCCCCGCATCCCCGAGATCGTGTTCGCGATGCTCGCGTGCGCGAAGATCGGAGCGGTCCACTCCGTCGTGTTCGCGGGCTTCTCGTCGGACGCGCTCAAGGAGCGGATCATGGACTCCGAGTCCAACCTGGTCATCACGGCCGACGGGTCGTGGGTGAACGGCAAGGTCTTCGAGCTCAAGAACATCGTCGACGAGGCGGTGCGGCACGCACCGACCGTCGAGAACGTCGTCGTCGTCCGCCGGACGAAGACCGAGGTCACGATGGACCCGCTGCGCGACCACTGGTTCTCCGACCTCGAGACGCTGCCTATCGCGAAGGGGCAGTGCGCGACCGAGGTGCTCGACGCCGAGGACCCGCTGTACATCCTCTACACCTCGGGCTCCACGGGCCGGCCCAAGGCCATCCTCCACACGCACGGCGGGTACATGGTGGGCACGTACACGACACTCAAGTACGTCTTCGACCTGCGCGACGAGGACCGCTGGTGGTGCACGGCCGACCCCGGCTGGGTGACGGGTCACTCGTACCTCGTGTACGGACCGCTGCTCAACGGCGCGACGAGCTTCATGTACGAGGGCGGGCCCACGTACCCGTACCCGAACCGCTGGTGGCAGCTCATCGAGTACTACGGCATCAACGTCCTCTACACCGCACCCACCGCCATCCGCAGCCTCATGCGCTTCGGGGAGGCGTGGCCGAACCGCCACGACCTGTCGTCGCTGCGACTGCTCGGCTCCGTCGGCGAGCCGATCAACCCGGAGGCCTGGCACTGGTACCACCGGGTCATCGGCAAGGGGAAGTGCCCGATCATGGACACCTGGTGGCAGACGGAGACGGGTGCGTTCCAGATCACGCCGGTCCCCAGCATGCCCCTCAAGCCGGGCTCGGGCGGCAAGCCGTTCTTCGGCCAGGAGGCCGAGGTGCTCGACGAGAAGGGCAACCCGGTCCCCGACGGCCAGGAAGGCTTCCTCGTCCTCAAGAACCCCTGGCCCGCGATGATGCGGACCCTGTACAAGGACCCGGACCGGTACGTGAGCACGTACTGGTCGACGTATCCCGGCAAGTACCTCACCGGCGACTCCGCACGGCGTGACGCCGACGGCTACTTCTGGATCATCGGCCGCACGGACGACGTCATCAAGGTCTCGGGCCACCGCCTCGGCACCGCCGAGGTCGAGAGCGCGTTCGTGAGCCACCCCGCCGTCGCGGAGGCCGCGGCGATCGGCCTGCCGCACGAGGTGAAGGGCAACGCGATCCACGCGTACGTCGTGCTGCGTGTGGGGTACGAGCCCAGCGAGGACCTCGAGGACGAGCTGCGCCAGCACATCGCGAAGCACCTGTCACCGATCGCGAAGCCGGACCAGATCGAGTTCGTCGCGGCCCTGCCGAAGACGCGATCCGGCAAGATCATGCGGCGCCTGCTGCGCGCCCGTGCGCTCGGTCTGCCCGAGGGCGACACGACGACGCTCGACGAGTGAGGCGCCACCCGGCCGGTGCCCCCGGCCGGGTCAGCCCTTCGCCACGCCGATGCGGCGCACGGCCTCCCGGATGATGGCGGGCGACGTCGCGAGGTTGATGCGGATCCACTGACCGTGGTCGCCGGCGTAGTCCGTACCCGGGTTGAACGCCACGCGGCCACGGGAGCGCATCGTCACGGCGGGGTGCTCGAGGCCGAGCGGGGAGGCGTCGACCCAGGCGAGGTACGTGCCCTCGCTCGGCGCGTACTCGAGGCCGACCTCGGGCAGCAGCGACGCGAGCAGCACCTTGTTCGCGGCGATCTCCGTGTTGAGCTGCGCGAGCCAGTCCCGGTCGTTGTCGAGACCGGCTGCCTGCAGCAGCAGCCCGAGGTGGGAGGAGCCGGCGCGGACCTCGTACGGCAGCTTCCACAGCGCGTCGACCCGCTCGCTCCCCGCGATGAGCAGGCCCGCCTTGAGCGCCGCCAGGTTGAACGCCTTCGACGCGGACGTCACGACGAAGCCGTTCTCGCTGCCCGGCACCGCCAGGTACGAGGTGAACGTGGCGTCGGGCGCGACGAGGGGGCCGTGGATCTCGTCGCTGATGACGACGACGTCATGCAGGCGTGCGAGCCGGGCGACCGCCTCGAGCTCGTCGGGGGTGTGGACGGTCCCGTACGGGTTGTGCGGGTTGCACAGCAGGTAGCCGGAGACGTCGTCACGGGCGAACGCCGCCTCGAGCGCGTCGAGGTCGAGGCGACCCTCCGGTGTGAGGACGGCCTCCACGAGGTGTCTCTCCCCGACGGCTCCCGAGACGCGGAAGGGCGGGTAGATGGGGGTGTTGATGACGATCCCGGAGCCGGCGGGCGTGAAGGCGTCCACGAGCACCGCCATGCCGGAGACGACGTCGGCGCACGGCAGGAGCTTCTTCGCCTCGAGCGTGAGGCCCCAGGTCGCCCCGGCGAACGCCGCGAAGGCGCGGGGGAGCGAGTCGTACCCCGGGTAGCCGAAGTCGCCGATCTTGACGACGCGCTCCAGGGCGCGGGTGATCCCGGGGGGTGCCAGGACGTCCATCTCGGCGACCCACAGCGGCAGCACGTCCGGCTCGAACCGGGTCCACTTCATGGAGGTCCGCTGCCGGAGTACGTCGAGGTCGAGATCGAGGATGGCCATGGCACAGGAGCGTAGCGGCGACGCGCCGAGGCCCTGTCGGCGGTTCAGCGGAGCACGTGCGAGGCGGTGACCCCGGGTCCGACGACGGCCGCGGGATCGCTTCCGAGGACGGAGCCGAGGAGCTCCGCGTACACGGAGCGGAAGTCCTGCGACGCCTTGAGGTCGCCCTGGTCGAGGTCGGTGAGGGAGGGCTGGTCGCCGTGGAACCCGGGGGCCACCCGGTCCGAGACGACGAGGACGTCACCGGCCGTTCCGTGGTCCGTGCCGAGGGATGCGTTGGCCTTCACGCGCCGGCCGAACTCGCTGTACGCGACGAGGACCACGTCGCCCGCCCTGGGGCTGCCCGTCATGGCCGCCCGGAACTCCTTGACCGCCGCGTCGAACGTGGACAGCAGCTGCTTCTGGGTCGCCTTCTCGCCGGCATGCGTGTCGAAGCCGCCCATCGAGACGGCGTAGCAGCGGGTCGGCGCACCGAGACGGATGCACGCGGCGACCGTGAGCAGCTGGCTCTTGAGGGAGCCGTCGTCGGTGATCTGGTCAGGCAGCGAGACCTCGCTCAGGTGGCTCACCACGTCGTCCCGCACCCGGCCAACGGCTGTGTACGACGAGGCGACGAGGCGCCGCGCGGGCGTGTCGGCACCGTCGGGTACGGACAGGGCCGCGAGCACGGGAGCGAGGGGGTCCGCGCCCTTCTCCTTGACGCTCAGGGCGGCGAACGTCCGCTGGGCTCCCACGGCGAGGACCGGCAGCACGGGCCCGATGCTCAGGCCGAGCAGCGGCTCCGCGTCCTGGTTGTGGTCGAGCCAGCGTCCCAGCCAGCCGGTGTTGAGAGGGGTGGTCGGGCTCCCGGTCTGCCAGATGTCCATCGACCGGAAGTGGGAGCGGTCGGGCTTGGGGTACCCCACCCCGCGCACGATCGCGAGCTTCTTGTCCGACCACAGGGACGACAGCGTCGCGAGGCCCGGGTTGAGCCCGGACACGTCGTCGAGGGCGAGGACCTCGTCGGGGGTGTACGACATGTCGGGCCGAGCGTCGTGGTACGCGGGGTCGCCGACCGGGATCACCGTGTTGAGCCAGTCGTTGCCCCCGTACATCGTCACGAGCACGAGGACGGGTGTGCCGGAGGGCAGGGGGTTCGTCGACGCGGCTCGGGCCACGTCCCGCCACGTGCACCCTGCCGAGCCGGCGAGGAGCGCCGCGGCGCCGACCACCCCGGAGGCTTGCAGGAAGCCGCGCCGGGTGAGGCCGTCGAGCGGGAGGCGTGGGTCGTACGGAGCTCTCATGTCACACCACCAGGTAGTCGGGACTGATCAGGGCCGTGGCGACGAGTCGCTTCGGATCGCCCTTCGCGAGCGCGAGGGCCGCGAGCGTGCGCTCGGAGAAGCCGTCGAGGGCGAGGAGATGGGCCACGGCGTCCGTACGGCTCGTGGCAGGAGCGTCGGCCACCGCCGACACGTCCCCGACGGTGGAGAGCCTCGTCGCGACCGCCGCCCGCGTCGACGCCGCCGCTGTCGACGACCAGGAGGCCCCCGACGGCCACCCCGACACGTTGGGCGGGAGGAACGGCACCTGGCCCAGCCGGCGCAGCACGCCGACCGCCTCCTGGACGGACGCGTCGGTGACCGGGACGGCGAGCGTGCGCATGGAGCCCACGAGCCAGTCCACGGGAGAGGCCACGAGGGTGCCGGCTGCGCCCGCGAACGCGGGGTCCAGGAGCACCGCCGCGAGCAGGGCGGTCACGTCGCGCGCAGGCCCGTACGCCGCGACCAGCCGTGCCAGGGCGTCCTCAGGGACGGGGTCGTCACTCGCGAGCTGGTGCCACCAGCGCGTGGCCAGGTGGCGTGGGTGCACGGGCGCCGCGAGGAGCGTGTCGACGAGCGTCGCCGGCGTGAACCGTGCCGTGGTGCCGAGGATGGTCTCCGGCCCCGGGTCGGTCCGCTTCGGGTCGTTCGTCACGGTCCCGTCGGGGGCCACGCGCCAGCCGGTGAGCGCGCGCGCCGCCTGCTTGACGTCGTCCTCGCTGTAGCCGCCGTCGACACCCACGGTGAAGAGCTCCATGAGCTCGCGGGCCAGGTTCTCGTTGGGTGCGGCCTTCGTGTTCTTCTCGGCGTCCAGCCAGATGAGGAGGGCAGGGTCGAGGACCATGCGCTGCGCGAGGTCGGTGAAGCTGCCGAAGCCGCGGGTGCGGAGAAGCTGGTTCTGCTGCAGCATGAGCGGCGCCTGCCGCACCTTCATGAGGCTCGTCGCCCAGTGGTTGTGCCACCCGAACGTGATCCGCTCACGAACGGGCCTCGTGGTGGTGAGCATCCGGCGCACCCACCACGTGACGAGCGTCGTCCCCTGGTCCGTCAGGGCCCTGTTGCGCGCCTGCCTCTCGTCCTGCGAGGCGTTGGGTGCGAGGGGTGGGAGCGTCGGGAAGGACGGCGGCGGGGTGGCGTCGGCGGCGGCGTCCGGGCCGTCCTTCAGGGCGTCCGCGACCCAGGAGTCGACGGATCCGCCCACCCGGTCGACGTCCGCGCCCCTCACGCCGAAGGCCGCGCGCCTCATGATGCGCGCCGTACGTCGCCAGGCGTCTGTGCTCATGCCCACGAGGATGACGCGCGAAGGTAAGAACGAAGGTAAGAGCAATGTCAGAGCCGGGTAAACCGTGCCCGGTCTCGGGTGACGGGTCCGGTGGAAGGATGGGGGCATGGCCCGCTACTTCGACGTGCACCCCGCAAACCCCCAGCCGAGGTCGCTGGCGCAGGTCGCCGCGATCCTCAACGACGGCGGTCTCGTGGCCTACCCCACGGACTCCGGCTTCGCCCTGGGCTGCCGACTGGGTACGAGGGAGGCGCTGGACCGCATCCGTACGATCCGCGCCCTCGACGACCGGCACCACTTCACCCTCGTCTGCAGCGAGTTCGCCCAGCTCGGCGCGTACGTGCAGATGGGCAACCGGGAGTTCCGGGCCATCAAGGCGAGCACGCCCGGCCCGTACACGTTCATCCTTCCGGCCACCCGGGAGGCGCCGAAGGCGATGCTGCACCCGAAGAAGAAGACGGTCGGCGTGCGCATCCCGGACCACGTCACGGCGCGCGCCCTGCTCGACGTCCTGGGCGCGCCGCTGCAGTCGAGCACCCTGATGCTGCCGGGGAGCGAGGAGCCCATGACGGACGGCTGGACGATCGCCGACACGCTCGGTCACGAGGTCGACGCCGTCATCGACTCCGGTGACGTGGGGCTCCAGGCGACGACCGTCGTGGACTTCAGCGGCGACGAGGTCGAGATCCTCCGGTACGGCGCGGGCGACCCGTCGCCTTTCGAGTCATGAGCCCGGACGAGACGGGACCGACCAGCAGGGAGGTGGTCGGTCCGTACGTGGCCCAGTGCGCGGCGACCATCCGCCTGTCCCTGCCTCTGGTCCTCGCCGACGAGCCCGACGCCATCCACGTGGCGCGGGTGGCCACGCGGCGGCTGCGGAGCGCTCTGCGCACGTTCCGCCCCTTGTGGACGCACGGGTACTCGGCACTGAGGGACGAGCTGCGCTGGTACGCAGGTCTGCTCAGCCGGCCGCGGGACCTCGAGGTGGTCGGCGACTGGCTGGGTTCGCTGCTGTCCGGGCCGGAAGCGTCGGCTCGGTACGGGGAGGGGGTGGCGAGGGAGATCGCCGAGCGGGTGCGGTTGGACCGCGACGAGGCGCTCGACATCATGCGTGCCGAGCTCGACGGCGACCGCTTCCCGGCGCTCGTCGACGCACTGCCCCCCGCGGACTGGTCCGCGGCAGCAGAGGTTCCCGCCGACCTTCTCGTGTCCGGCCTCGCGGCCGTCCCGGGCCGGAAGGCGCTGGAGGAGGCGAGGTCGCTGCCTCGCGGCGACGATCGCCCCGCGGCGCTCCACGAGCTGCGGAAGACGACGAAGGAGGCCCGGTACGCGGTGGACGCCCTGGGGCCCGGCGCCGAGGATCAGGCGGCTCTCTGGAAGAAGGTGACCGGGACGCTCGGCGTGGCCCAGGACGGCCACGTGGCGCAGGCCGTGCTCAAGGAGCTCGCCAAGGACGCCCCGCAGCACCGGGCGGTCTGGGACGCCTTGTCCGCGATGGTCGCGCAGGAGGCGGCCGCGGCGGAGACCGAAGGGCTGGCCCTCGTCGCGCAGACGGCCGAGATGCCCCCGGCCCAGGTCCTGAACCGCTGAGTCCGGAAAGTGGAAACACTCGGACGAGGGGTGAAACCGCCGCCCGGCTTCGATAGACAGACTGGGTCACCAATCCAGGAGCAGGAGAACCATGGACACCGTACGTCTGGGCATCATCGGGTTCGGTCAGCAGGGCGGTTACTACAGCCGGATCCTCTCGTCGTCCATGGTTCCGGGCATGAGCCTCGGTGCCATCGCCGACAGCGACGCGAAGCGGCGTCAGACGGCCTCGGAGCAGTACCCGGACGTGCCGGTGTACGACGACGTCGACGCCCTGTTGGCGAGTGACGAGGTCGACGCGGTCGTCACGACCGTGCCGCACTACCTGCACCCGCAGCTCGCGATCAAGGCGCTGACCGCCGGGAAGCACACCCTCGTCGACAAGCCGGCCGGCGTGTACTCGAAGCAGGTCCGGCTCATGAACGAGTTCGCGGCCACGAAGCCTGAGCTCACGTTCGCCATCATGTTCAACCAGCGGACCAACCCGCTGTACGTCGAGCTCAAGCAGCTCCTCGACTCGGGCGAGCTCGGCGCCCTGCGCCACTGGAACTGGATCATCACGACGTGGTGGCGGCCGCAGGGCTACTACCAGCAGTCGGCGTGGCGCGCGACGTGGGGCGGCGAGGGCGGCGGCGTCCTCGTCAACCAGGCGCCGCACCAGATCGACCTGTCCCAGTGGCTGTGCGGCATGCCGAAGAAGGTCTTCGCCAAGCTCGGGTTCGGCTTCCGGCGCGACATCGCCGTCGAGGACGAGGTGGTGGCGGTCTTCGACCTCGGCGACGGGGCGACCGGCACGTTCACCACCTCAGTCCACGACGTGAAGGGCACCGACCGTCTCGAGATCCTCCTCGACAAGGGCAAGGTCGTCGTCGACGGGTCCGCCCAGGTGACGATCACACGCCTCTCGGAGGACGAGAAGGCCGCCTCCGACCGGACCACGCCGGAGAGCACGCGACGGCTGTTCGCCGGCGAGAACATCCTCGGCGAGGACTTCATCACCACCGAGACGAGGTCGTACGAGTCGGTGTGGGGCCAGCAGCACGCGTCCGTCCTCGAGAACTTCGCGGCGAACATCCTCCACGGCACGCCACTCATCGCCCCCGGCAGCGACGGCATCAACGGGGTCAGGATCGCGAACGCGATGCACCTGTCCGCGTTCCTCGGCCGCGAGGTCGACATCGACTTCGACGAGGACGAGTACCTCCGCGAGCTCAACGCGAGGATCGCGGCCGAGGGGAAGTTCCCGCAGCAGGAGGCGTGAGGATCCCGGCGTGAGGACATGAGGGTCTTCCCAGTCTCACGCCGTCAGCGGGACAGGAGCCGTACGGTGCGGGCCGTGACAGGCGTCGACCTCGAAGAGGTGTCCATCCGGTACTCCGACGTCGTGGCGGTCGACCGCCTCACGCTCCACGCGTCACCGGGCCGGGTCCTCGGCATGCTCGGAGGCAACGGCGCCGGCAAGTCGTCGACGCTGCGCGCCATCGGCGGCGTCAACGCGCACAGCTCCGGCAGGCTCACGGTGGCCGGGTTCGACCTGGCCTCACCGGACGGCGCCGAGGCCGCACGTGCGGTCGTCGGCTACTGCCCGGACATCGGGGGACTCATCGCGCAGGCCACCCCGGACGAGCACATCGACCTCCTGGGCTCGCTGCGCGGCAGGCGGGGGAAGCGCGGGGTCGGCGACGAGCTCGTCGAGCGGTTCGGCCTCTCGGCGGTACGGGACCGGCCCGCCGGCACGTTCTCCCACGGCATGCAGCGGCGCCTCTCGGTGCTGCTCGCGGTGCTCGCGGCACGCGAGGCGCTCGTGCTCGACGAGCCCTTCGACGGTGTCGACCCGTCCGGTGTCGAGGTGACGGTGTCCGCTATCCGTGACGCCGCCCGGTCCGGCATGGCCGTCATCGTCTCCACCCATCTCCAGCAGCTGCTGACCTCCGCGTGCGACGACGTGGCGGTGCTCGTCACGGGCCGGCTCGCGGCGCTGGGCCCGTCCGACGATTTCAGCGGGCCTGAGGGGGAGCGACGTTACGCCGACCTGCTCCGGGCGGGCGTGGTCGAGGCGGTCGCGTGACCGGTCTCCTGCACGAGGTCGTCCAGGGGCTCACGGCGACGGTCCGGCTGTCCCGGCTGCGCGCCCAGGTCCGGACGCCGCGGGCGAGGCTCCGTGCCCGCGTCGCGGGCGTGGTCGCGCTCTGCCTCCTCGTGGTCGCCGCCATGTCCGGCGACATCGTGGCCTGGTCCGCCACGCACGCCTGGCTCGCGTCGCCGATCGCCGGCTACCTCGCCCGCGACAGCTCGGTCGGCCTTCCCGCAGCCTTGGGCGCGGTCCTGGCCGGCGTGGTCTTCGCGCCGATCACCGGTGCCGCGGCCCAGGCCCAGTTCCCCGACGGGGACCTTGCCGGCATCCGGCCGAGCCGCCTCTACCGCTACTTCGACGGTCTCTGGAACTCGCTCGTGTCACCTGTCGGCGTCTCGCCGCTGCTGCTTCTCGTCGCGGCCGCCTCGATCGCGACCCACGATGGACGAGGCCGGTTCGCCGCGGTGGTCGTCGTGGTCATGACGTGGCTCGCTGCCATGCTCGCCATGGCCCTGTTCGCGTGGACGATCGAGCTCACCAGACGCCGCTGGGTGGCGAGACTTCGGTGGTACCTCGCGGTCGTCGTCGCCCTCGTCGTCGCGCTCGGCGTCCTCGTCGACCCGGCGCACGGCCGTACCGTGTTCGGCGTCTCGCCGGCCCTGCAACGCCTCGTGCGAGGGGGTGCGACGGGCTCGACACCCGAGGTGGCCCTGGGCGTCGGCGTCCTGGCTCTCGTGGGCCTCGCGCTGCTCGTGGGCGGCATCCTCGTGTGCCGGCGGACCCTCGTCCTGCCCGCCGCCGTCGAGCGCGTACGGCAGCGCACCGGCTCGGTCACCGTGCCCGTGAACCCCTCGTGGGCGATGTTCACGATGCTCGTCACGACGCTCGTCCGTACCCGCGAGGTGCGCCGACCGATCATCATGATGATCGCCGTCGCCATGCCGATGCTGTTCGCCTGGATCCACTACTCCCGAGGCGACGCCACCTCCATGCTCGCGTCCGTCACGATGGTCGTGCCGCTCGCGATGTCGCTGGGATGGGGCGTCAACGTGTTCGGGGTCCTCGGCGGCGCGGTCACACTGCTCCTGGCGCAGCCCCGCGCCTGGAGGCTGCTGATCCGCCACGTCGTCCTCGTGCAGCTCATCGCGTCCCTCGGGCTCGGCCTGCTCCTCATGGTCGTCGCCGTGGCCACGTCCACCCTGTCCTGGTCGGTCCTGCCGGCGTACCTCGCCGGGCTCGCCGTCTCGTCCGTCATCGCCACCGGCCTCTCGCTGCGCTACTCCGTCGAGAAGCCGCACCGGACGCGGCTCACGGGGCGCGGGGACCCGCTCGTCCCGCCGATCGTCGGCATGGGGTACGTGATCCGCATCATGCTCACCGGCGCGACCACCGGGTTGGCGGTGGCCGTGATCGCGGGACTCGTGCCGTGGATCGCGGGAGTCGTCTGCGTGCTCGTCGCCCTCTCCGCGTACCGCTCCTGGCGCCGCCTGTCGCGGCGGTGGGCCGACCCCGCCCACCGGTCCTGGGTGGCCGCGCTCGTGGGAGCCGTGTAGTCAGAACCGGGTGCGCAGCTCCGCGATGCGCGCCTCGACCTGCTCGGTGGTGGCCGCGGCGAGGGACGGCCCACCGCACCGGCGCCGCAGGTCGGCGTGGATGTGGGAGTGCGGCACGCCGTGGATCCGGGCGTACTGGGCGACGAGGCTGTTCAGCTCCTTGCGGCGCGCCTCGAGCGCACGCGCCAGGCTCTGCTCGCGGAGCGCCGGACCCCTGTCGAGACGGTCCCGCCGGGCGATCTGGCGGCGCTGCCGGTCGCTGAGGAGGCGCGACACCTGGTCGGGCTCGAGCAGGCCGGGAAGCCCGAGGTAGTCCTGCTCGTCGGCCGACATCGGGGCGGCATGCATCCCGTACGCCTGCGAGTCGAACAGGACGTGGTCGAACACTGCCTCGGACTCGAGCGCGGCGAACTGGTCGTCGAGGTCGTCCGACGCCTTGTCCTCGCGGTTCGCGGCGGCCACGAGATCCTCCTCGGGCGACCACAGGTCCTCGCCCGAGGACCGCCTCCCGAGGACGTGGTCACGCTCCCGCTCCAGCATGGCCGCGTGGGCCAGCAGCACGGGGACCGTGGGCAGGAAGACGGTCGCAAGCTCGCCTCGGCGCCGCGCCCGGACGAACCGGCCCACCGCCTGGGCGAAGAAGAGGGGAGTCGAGGTGGCCGTTGCGTACACGCCGACCGCCAGCCTGGGCACGTCCACACCCTCGGACACCATGCGGACGGCGACCAGCCAGCGGTCCTCGCTCTCGCGGAACCTCTCGATCCTTCGGCTCGAGCCGGCGTCGTCGCTGAGCACGAGGGTCGGCTTCTCGCCGGTGAGCTGCTGGAGCAGCCGGGCGTACGCACGTGCCTTCGTCTGGTCGGTCGCGATGACGAGGCCGCCCGCATCGGGCACGTGGCGTCGCACCTCGTCGAGCCGCCGGTTCGCCGAGTGCAGCACGGACGAGACCCACTCGCCGTTCGGGTCCAGCGCGGTGCGCCAGGCCTGTGCCGTGACATCCTTCGTGAGCGGGTCGTTGAGCGACGCGGCGACCTCGTCGCCGGCCTTGGTGCGCCACCGCATCGGGCCGCCGTAGGCCATGAACACCACCGGCCGCACGACATGGTCGCGCAGCGCCTCCGCGTAGCCGTACGAGTAGTCCGCGCTGCTCCGCGGGATGCCGTCGGGGCCGGGTTCGTACGTGACGTACGGGATGGGGTTGACGTCCGAGCGGAACGGCGTGCCGGTCAGCAGGAGGCGACGGACGGCCGGCTCGAAGGCGCTGCGCACGGCGTCGCCCCAGCTCAGCGAGTGGCCCGCGTGGTGGACCTCGTCGAGGATGACGAGGGTCTTCGAGGTCCGGCACCGGGTCTCCACGCCGTGCGCGTTCATCGCGACGCCCGCGTACGTCGTGCAGATCCCGTCGAACTGGCGTGACCTCGCGCTGCGCGTGTTCCCGACACCCGGGTCGAGGTGGATGCCGACGCGGGCGGCGGCGTCGGCCCACTGCACCTTCAGGTGCTCGGTCGGCGTGACGACGATGATCCGCTCCACGGTGCGGCGAGCGAGAAGCTCCGAGGCGACCCGCAGGGCGAACGTCGTCTTGCCGGCGCCCGGGGTGGCGACCGCGAGGAAGTCCCTGTGGTCACCGGTGAGGTACGCGTCGAGCGCCTCCTGCTGCCAGGCGCGCAGCGCCGAGGCCGTCCCCCAGGGGGCACGACCCGGGAAGGCCGGGGAGATCGACTCCTGGGCCGTCGCCACCTTCACCACGGCGTGGCGGGTCGGTCGTGGGGAGCTCGCATGGGACCACGGAGGCTACCTGCCGAGAGCCCGCGACACGCCCAGGACTCGTCCGTCGGACGAGATCCGGGTCCTAGCTCTCGCCCAGTGAGACCACCGCGTCCACGAGCCTCTCGGCGCTTCCCTGTCCGTACGGCCCTGGCATCCCGTAGTAGCGGTGGGCGTCGCACACCTCGTAGCCGCCGTAGGCGTACTCCTCCGAGGTCGGCAGGTAGCCGGACACGCCGTCGCAGTAGCCGAGGACCAGAGTCCGCTCTCCCAGCCGCGCCCGGACCTGATCAGCGACCGCGAGGAACGGCTCGCCGGGGAGCGCCGCCACCTGCACGTCCCCGAGGGAGACGAGGCTGACCCGGGCGAGCCAGCCAGCAGGTTCGGCACCCCTCGCCAGCCAGTCGTCGGCCCAGGCGACCCACGTCTCGTACAGCGCACTCCGCTCGGGCGGGAGGCCGGCCGCGAGGCGAGCCCACTCGTCGCGCTCGGCCGCCACGTCCGTCGGATCGAGCGCCGTGATCTCGAGCGGTACGACGGTGCTCGCGATCCCGACCCTCGCGGGCGGCAGCGCCGACGAGTCCGCCAGTGCGTCGAGCGCGGCGCGCGCGACGGTCCTGCCGGTCCGGGCGGCAGCCTCGGTGTCGCGCCCGGGCGCCGGCGCGGCGCTGAAGTCGTCCTCGGGGCTGTGGCGGGCGTCGTTGACGTCTCCGGCACAGCCCTGGAGGAAGAGGCAGACCGAGCCGGGAAGGGCCGCCTCGATCTCGTCGCGGAGGGGACCCACGTAGTCGGCGGAGATGAGCGTGTTGGCGGCGCTGAGGACGACCGGGTGCATCGGGTACGTGACGAGCGTGGCGACCGTCCGGTCCTCCCCGTCGAAGGCCAGGACCTGTACGGGCGGGTCGATGTCGCGGTCGTGGCGCCGGTTGCAGCCCACGCCGACCGAACGGCGCTCGCCGTACCGCACCGTGACGGGGACCCGGCCATGCCAGGCGGTGGCCAGCGCGTCCACGAAGGCGCGCTCCACGTCGCGGAGCACACCGGGCGCGAAGGTCCCGAGCCCGTTGGGCGTGAGGCAGGGACCGGCGTGAGTGTGGGTGGCCGCGACGACGACGTCCCGGACACCCGCCGGTCGCGAGGCCCGCAGCTCGGCGCACGTCGTCTTCCGCAGGGCGCAGCAGTCGACGACCACCAGGCCGACGTCGTCGACGACGAGGGCCCGTACGGTGAGCGGGTCGTGCACGCCCGTGCTGGGGGACAGCCGAGCCGCGTACCCGGTCATGGGCGTGCCGACGGGGACGTCGACGGTGACGGTCGCCGCCCCGGCCGTCATCACGTGCCCCGCCCGGTCGTCGCTCATGGATTCGCTCCTCGTCTGTCGAGGCAAGCGTGGCACGATGCGCCCATGCGCGACATGAGGACGCCGGACACCGAGGCAGTGCTGTTCGACGACGCCGCCGAGTTCCGTGCCTGGCTGGTCGAGAACCACGCCCGCTCCGACGGCCTGTGGGTCCTCCTCGCCAAGAAGCACGTGCCGGAGCCCAAGCTCGACTGGCCCCGCGCTGTACGGGAGGCGCTGTGCTTCGGCTGGATCGACTCCCAGTCGCGCCGCCTCGACGCCGACTACACCGTGCAGCGCTTCACGCCCCGCCGGCCCGGCAGCATCTGGGCGCGGACCAACATCGCGGCGGTCGAGGAGCTCACGGCTGCAGGTCTCATGCATCCCGCCGGGCTGGCCGCGTACGAGGCGCGCCGGGCCGACCGCATGGGCGTGTACTCGTTCGAGGCCGAGCCGTCCGAGCTGCCCGGCACGTACGTGGCGACGCTCGAGGCGAACCCCCGGGCCGCGCTGTTCTGGGCCACCGCCACGCCCGGCTACCGGAAGGTCGTCACCCACTGGGTCATGTCGGCCAAGCAGGAGGCCACCCGGGACCGGCGGATGGCACAGCTCGTCGCCGACTCCGCAGCCGGGGAGCTCGTGCCCATGCAGAGGTACGGCGAGGAGCCCGGGTGGCTGGCGAGGGCACGGGCCGCCCTCGAGGCGGCTGACGGAACGGACGCCTAGGGCCGGCTGTGCCGGCCGGTGGCTGCCTCAGGAGAGGCGGGCCCGCCGGGCCGCGCGGTGCAGCACGTCGAGGATCGGGCGTCCGAGCACTGCGAGACCGATGCTCGTCGAGATGGCGCGGCCCGTGTCCCAGCCGGCGGTCGACGTGAGCAGCGTGTACAGGCCGAAGCGGCGCAGGTTGTCGAGCCACGGCGCGCCGGGCACGTAGTCGAGCCCTCCCGCGGGGCCGCCGTAGTCGGGCGTCGCGATGCCGGTCAGGGTCGGCCACGACCACATGTTCATGATGGCGCCGTAGAGGTAGGCGGCGGCGATCCCGTACACGACGAGCATCGCGAGCTGGCCGGCGGTCGCCCGCCCGCGAGGCTTTCCCGGGAGGAGCCCTGCGCCGAGCCCCACCCAGCCTGCGGACAGCATCTGGAAGGGCAGCCACGGCCCGACTCCCGCCGTGAACAGGGCGGACGTCGCCATCGACGTGGCGCCGAGGACGAAGCCGAAGCCCGGTCCGAAGGCCCTGCCCGCGAGGATGAGCAGGACGAACATGAACTCGATCCCCGCCGTCCCCGCCCCGAGCGCGGGCCGGAGCGCCGCGTTGATCGCGGTGAGCACCCCCAGCAGCGCGAGCGTACGGGTGTCCATCCCGCCGTCGGCGAGCTGGCTGAGCACGATGACGACGATGACCGGTACGAGTGCGGCGAACACGATGGGGGCGCCCTGGGTCTCGGCCCAGCCGGCGGGGGAGGGAACCACCAGCGGCCAGGCGAAGAGGAGCAGTCCCGCGACCGAGGCCAGCGCGAGGATCGCTCCGGACCTCACCCCGATCCGTACGGACACCTCCGGCGCGGAGACGTCCAGCTCGGCCACGGTCACGAGGCGGCCCTCGCCGTGAGCACCTCGGCCACGGTGAGCAGCTCGACGGGCGCGTACACGCGGGCGCACTGCGTCGCCAGCATCGCGGACGACGTGATGATGTCCCGGGCGGGCCCCTCGTCGACGATCTCGCCCTCGGCCATGACGACGACCCGGTCGCAGGTCGCGGCGACGAACTCCGCGTCGTGGGTGGCGATGACGACGGTTCGCCCGGCGTCCGCCTGGGCGCGCAGCATCCGCGTCAGGACGGCCTTCCCCGCGTAGTCGAGACCTCGTGTGGGCTCGTCGAGCAGCACGACCCGCGGGGAGCGGACGAGCTGTACGGCGAGGACGAGGGCCAGCTTCTGCCCCTCGGAGAGGTCTCGCGGGTGCTGGTCCGGGTCGACCCCGTCCACGAGCTCGTCGAGGATGGCACCGGCCGCACCGCTCGGACAGCCGGCGTCCGCATCGGCCAGCGCAAGCTCCTCGGCGACGGTCGGCAGGTACAGCACGTCGGAGGCCGTCTGGGGCACGAGGGCCACGTCGCCCGACGAGGCGGGGGAGCCGTCGACGGTGATGCGCCCGGCCTTCCGGGACCCGGACCCCTGGACGGCCCACAGCAGCGACGACTTCCCGCACCCGTTGCGACCGACAAGGGCTGTCACGTGTCCGGCGGACGCCGTGAGCGTGGCGCCGCGGACGGCGACGAGCGACCCGTACGAGACGATGACGCCGTCGGCGACGAGTCCCTCGCCCGAGGGCGTCGTGTGCTCGCGCAGGACCGGGGGTCGCTCGCGCCACGCGGTGCGCTCCGCCCGTGCCGTACGGCGCCCGTCGCGGATCGTCAGCGGCAGCGGCGACCAGCCGGACCGTCGGCCCAGGTCGACGAGCGGGGGTGCGACGGGCGAGACGGACAGCATCTCGCGCGGCTCCCCGGACTGTACGGAGCCACGCGCGACGAGCACGACCCTGTCGCAGAACTCGACGACCCGCTCCATCCGGTGCTCGGCCATGACGACCGTCAGCCCCAGGTCGTGGACGAGGCGGCTCAGCAGGGAGACCACGTCCTCGGCGGCGACCGGGTCCAGGGCCGAGGTGGGCTCGTCGAGCACGAGGACGCGGGGCCGGGCGGTGAGGACCGACGCGATCGCCACCCGCTGCTGCTGCCCGCCCGACAGCGTCCGCAGCGCCCGGCGACGCAGGTCCGTGATGCCGAGCAGGTCGAGGACCTCCTCGACGCGCACGCGCATGCGGCTCGGGTCGACGCCGAGCTGCTCCATGCCGAAGGCCAGCTCCGACTCCACGGTGTCGGTGACGAAGCCCGCGAGCGGGTTCTGGCCCACGTAGCCGATGAGGTCGGCGAGGTCACGCGGTGCGGCGGTCGTGATGTCCGCGCCGTCAAGGATCACCCGGCCGGTGCGGTGGCCGCCGGTGAAGCGCGGCACGAGGTTGGTGAGGCAGCCGAGCAGGGTCGACTTGCCGCTTCCGGTCTGCCCGGCGACGAGCGCGAGGTCTCCCTCGGGAATGTGGAGCGTGACGTCGTCGAGGACGGGCGTCGGCGACTCGGCGTACCGGACGGTCACGCCGTCGAGCTGGATCATGCCTTCGCCTCCGAGGTGGCGCCCGGTGCCGGGGGTGTGATCGCCGAGGGCAGCAGCGCGACGACGGCGGCGAGCAGGAGTGGGAGCGGGAGGGTGGGGATGTCGAGCGTGGGGAGGATCGCCGGGCTGATGGCCGCCGCGTCGGGACCGGCTCCCACCGCCGCGATCGCGGCGACCGGTGCGAACCCGCACGCGACTGTGAGCACCTCGGGGAGCCGCCAGCGGTCCGGCCGGTACCTGGACCTGCGCACCCCGTGCCCTGAGAGGCGGATGCTCACGAGGGCCGCGAGAACTCCCGCGACGAGCAGCGCGTCCCGCAGGTGGAGCGTGACGACCGACCCGAGCGCGAGCGTCGGCAGTGTGCCGGAGACCAGGTCGTACGCGAAGACCATGAGGCAGACGACGGACGCGAGAGCGGCGAGCGCAGCCATGACGCGATGACGGCGGCTCCAGGCCGGCGCGCGGCCGAAGCCGCGGGCGTCCATGGACGCCGCGAGCGAGATCGCCGAGTCGAGCGAGTCGGCCAGCACGGGGACGACGAGCCCCCTGACGAGGCGGGACCGTTCACGCCAGGAGCGTGACGGCGCGCTCGACTGGCGCAGCCGTCGTGCTCGCGCCACTCGGGCGGCCGACTCCGCGAGCTGGGGGAACACGGTCACCGCCACGACGAGGATGGTGCCGATCTCGTACAGCGCGGCAGGCAGGGAGCGCAGCAGGCGGCGGGGGCTGGCGAGTGAGTTCGCGGCGCCGACGACGACGATGATCGTGCCGAGCTGGAGGCCGTCGTACGCGCCGTACAGGATCGACTCGAGGGATACGGGGCCGAGGAGGCGGACGCCCGCGACGATGGACGGCAGCGGAACGCGGGGCAGCGTGAAGAGCACATGGTCGCCGTCTCCACCGCCGAAGACGATCCGGTAGAGGATCCGCACGACGAACACGGCCGCCCCGAGGATCGCGTACAGGCGGAACGACCTCGCCCACGGTCCGTCGTCTCGGCGGGACACGACGACGAAGGTCGCCGCGGCGAGCAGCAGGCCCTCGATGAGGGGGTTCGTCGTGAGGCTGGCGGCAGTCATGATGCCGAGCGCCCACAGCCACCACGCGACGGGATGGAGCGACCGGGGGAGCCGGTGGACCGCCCAGCCGGAGCGGGCCGCGGCGACAGCGGAGCTCATGGCCGGACCCGGTGGACGCCGTCGCAACGTGGGCAGGCACTCTCGGCGGCGGGGCGCTGAGCCCTCATCCGACCCCTCTCCCAGTCCGATGGTGGAGGCCCGAGCAAAACCGCCGGTGCACCACGTCTGTAGTCCTCGACAGATCCGTACGTCCCTGCGGCATTCCGGCTCGTGACACGTCGTCACACACGGCTGCGGGTCAGCGCCGGGTTCTGACCGGCTTCCCCACAGGGACCTGCGATAGCGGGCTCAGGCTATCAGCCCCCTCTCGCGGGCGCCGGTCGCGGGCGGGTCTCGTGCGGGGAGGTGCAGGGGGTTCTCCCGTGGACGCGTGCCCGATGCCGTCGCGCCGCGGCGGTAACGTCACCCGAGTGGTGACGACGGAGGACGTGAGGAGCGAGCCTGGCTCTCCCGTCCGCCGGACCGGGCTCGGCGGTCTCGGGTTCGCCGTGCTCAGCGCCTCCTCGTTCGGCCTGTCCGGCGTGCTCGGGAAGGGGCTGCTCGAGACGGGCTGGACGGCCGGCGCCGCAGTCCTGCTGCGCGTCACGGTGGCGGCGCTCGTCCTCCTCGTACCGACAGCCGTCGCCCTGCGCGGCAGGTGGGGTGCCCTGCGGCGCCACGTGTGGCTCGTCGTCGCCTTCGGCCTCGTACCCGTCGCCGGCACCCAGTTCTGCTTCTTCCAGGCGGTGACGCGCCTGCCCGTCGGGATCGCCCTCCTGCTCGAGTACACGGCCCCGCTCGTCATCATCCTGTGGCTCTGGGCGCGCCACGGTCACCGGCCCAGCCGGCTGACCGTCGTGGGAGCCGTCGTGGCGCTGGCGGGCCTCCTCCTGGTCCTCGACCTGGTCAGCGGGCAGGTGATCGACCTCGTCGGCACGCTCTGGGCCCTCGCGGGGATGGTCGGCGCCGCCACCTACTTCGTGCTCGGCGCGCACGACGCTGATGGCCTGCCCCCGATCGCCCTCGCGGGCGGGGGGATGGTCGTCGGTGCTGCGGGGCTCGCGGCCGGTGGCCTGGCCGGGCTGGTGCCGATGAGCTTCCGCGCCGCACCCGTCCTGCTCGCGGGCCGCCTGCTGCCCTGGTGGGGCGACGTGCTTGCGCTCGGCGTGGTGACGGCCGCGGTCGCCTACGCCACGGGCATCGCCGCGAGCCGGCGGCTCGGGTCCCGCCTGGCCTCGTTCCTGGCCCTCACCGAGGTCCTGTTCGCCTTGATCTTCGCCTGGCTCCTGCTGGGCGAGCTGCCCCGCCCCGTACAGCTCGTGGGCGGCGTCGTTCTGGTGCTGGGGGTCGCCGTCGTCAAGCTCGGTGAGGGGAAGGTCGCCGACGCCTCCCCGGAGCCCCTCGCGTGAGGCTCCGTCTCACCCCGGCGACGAGGATGGGCCTCTCCATCGCCGCCGCGGTCGGCGTGTACGGCGTGTCGTTCGGCGCCCTGTCGGTCGGCTCGGGACTCTCCGTCCTGCAGACCTGCCTGCTGAGCCTCCTGATGTTCACCGGCGGCTCCCAGTTCGCGTTCATCGGCGTCATCGGCGGTGGGGGAGCGGGCGTTGCGGCATGGGCGGCAGCCACCCTCCTCGGTGTCCGCAACGGGGTGTACGCGATCTCGCTCAAGACGCTCATCGAGCCGCCCGGCGCCCTCGTACCTCTCATGGCCCACCTCACCATCGACGAGTCGACGGCCACCGCGACCGCGCAGACGGAGCACGACGAGCGGGTGAGGGGCTTCTGGACGGCCGGCGTCGGCATCTACCTGCTGTGGAACGCGTCGACTCTCGTCGGCGCGCTCGCGGGCGACGCCATCGGCGACCCTCGCCGGTGGGGTCTCGACGGGGCGGCTGTCGCGGCCTTCCTCGGCCTCCTGTGGCCCCGCCTCCGGGGACGGGACCCTGTGGCGCTGGCGGTCGTGTCCGCCCTCGTCACGGTCCTCGTCCTGCCCGTCGTGCCGCCCGGCATCCCGGTCCTGGTCGCGGCGGCAGCCACCGCGCTGTGGTGGGCCTGGCAGCACCGGCGAGGGGCACGGGCATGAACCTGTGGTTCTGGGTGCTCGCGGGAGCGGCCGCGGCCTACGCGATCAAGGTGTCCGGCTACCTGCTGCCGCGCAGGCTCCTCGAGCGGCCCGCGGTGATCCGTCTGGCGACCGGACTGACGGTCGGGCTCCTCGCCTCGCTGACCGTCCTCAACACGGTCGGCAAGGGACAGGGGATCGTCCTCGACTCCCGGATGCTGGCCCTCGGAGCGGCCGCGGTGGCGCTGTGGCTCAAGGCGCCCTACCTCGTCGTCGTCATGGTGGGCGCGGTCGCCGCGGCCCTCGGCCGCCTCGCCGGGCTTCCCTGAGCGAGTGCTGCCGCCTCGACGACCGGTCGGTCAGTGATGGCCCTTCGCGACCATACGGAGGATGCGCAGGTCGAAGCTCAGGAAACGGACGAACTGGATGAGCAGGTTCTGGCGGCGGGCCAGCGTCCTCCTCGTCGGCAACGGCGACCGTGAGAGGTCGGCGACCGTGGATGCGGTGGTCTCGGGCATCGTCACTCCGGAATCAGCTGCCAGCCCGGCAGCGCCTTGGCCTTGTAGAGGAACAGGTGGTGGAGCATGAGCTTCACCCAGTGCCCGTGGAGGCCCAGCTCTCCCCGGGTCTCACGCGTGTCGCGTCCCGTGGTGTAACGGCTGTAGTCGGGGACCACGGGGAGCATCGTCATCGCGGCGGCCGACCCCTTCCTGAGCCCGGTCCCCGCGGACGCGACGCACGCCGCGCCCATCCTGGCCATGGACGCGGTGTGGGCCGGGGTGGTCGGCCCGTGCTTCAGGCGCTCCGCGATGGTCAGCGCGACAGTCTTCCCCATGACGCCGGAGGGCATGCCGGTACGTGGCGGCGAGGGAGCGATGACCGTCCCGTTCGGCGTCTTGCGCGGCTTCGAGATCTGGTGGGGCGGAGCGAACGCGATGCCGACCGCGAACAGGTTGTCGAACCCGGGGACCAGGTAGGTGCTGGGCCAGTCCTCGGCCTTCCACTCCTCGTACGGCTTCGCCGTGTAATCCGCGTCCACCTTCATGAAGCCGCTCGGCGCGAACAGGTCGGCGGTGATGTCGCTGCCGTCGCGGTCGTACGCCTTCAGCGGCTGCCCACCGAAGGGCGGGAGGAGCATCGCGAAGTCGAACGCCAGCGTGTGCGTCGTGCCGTCCAGCGTCTCGTACGTGACGAGGCCCTCGTCGACCCGGGAGACGTGGGCGCCGAGGATCGCCTCCACACCGCGCTCCCGGAACAGCGACCCGGTCCACAGCTCGCTCGTCGTCTGGAAGCCCATGTGGTCGAAGACCATGCCGTCCACGCCGAAGTCGCCCAGCGCTGCCTCGTTGGTGAGGAAGACGAGACGTGCGAGGTCCCGCACGCCGGCCTCGCGGAGCTCGTGGTCGACGTTGAAGACGTACTCGAAGGCTGCTCCCTCGCACGTGCAGGTCCCGTGTCCGGTGCCCACCACGAGCGTCTGGGGCGTCCCGGCCTTCAGGCGCTCGATGACCCCGCGGAGCCTCTCGTTGGCCTCCACGGCGTGGTCGGCGGTGCAGACGGAGACGGTGTGGCCCCCGTCGGGGCCGAGCCCCGGGGTCGCGTCGAAGCGCAGGCGGGGCCCGGTCGCGTTCACGAGGTAGTCGTAGCGGAGCCGCTCGCTGCTCTCCGCTCGGCCGGGTTCGGTGTACTCGATGTCGACCGCGCCCTGTGGGTCCTCGGCATCGCCGCGAGGCCTGATCGCGACCGCCTTGGCCTGTCGGAAGTCGATGCCCTTCCGCCGGTACACCGGGGACAGCGGGAAGACGACGTCCTTCTTCGGCATCACCCCGACACCGACCCAGATGTTGGAGGGGATCCAGTTCCACTGCGAGTTGGGGGAGACGACGGTGACGGAGTGGCCCGGCGGGAGGAGCCTCGTGAGGTGGAGCGCTGCGGTGTGCCCGCTGATGCCGGCGCCGAGGATCACGATCTTGGCCATGACCAACCAGTCCTTCTGCGGCGACCCTGCCGCCTGGCTCTCAGCCTACGAGTCGTCGATCGGCCCCGGGCGGAGTCGGCGATCTTCCTTGGGGCCGCAACCTACGGTGCAGTAGGTTGTACACGTCGCCGGCGCACAGGGAGCTTTCGTGGACTCAGGACATCTCGCCGTCAGGTTCGCGGCCTCCGCGGCCGCCCACGCCTCTCGCCCCGCCACGAGGGTCGGAGTGGGCGACGGGTGGACGGTACGCACGTACGCCGAGCTCGCGGCCGACGTCAGGCGCCTCGCCGCACGCATGGTCGCGTGGGGGCTCGAGCCGGGGGACCGCGTGGCGATCTTCGCCCCCAACCTCCCCGAGTGGACACTCACCGACCTCGCCTGCGCCACCGCGGGTCTCGTCTCCGTACCGCTGTACGACACGAGCACGTCCGACCAGGCCCGTCACATCCTGGCTGACTCGGGCTGCCGTACGGTCTTCGTCGCCGGTGCCGACGAGCTCGGTCGGGTCGTCGCCGTGCGCGACCAGCTGCCGGCCCTCGAGAGGGTCGTCAGCTTCGATGCCGTACCCGACGGCGAGGGCGTCACCACGCTGGCCGACGAGATCGCCGCGGCCCCCGCCGACGAGTCGGCCGTCGACGCGCGACTTGCGGCGGCCAGAGCGCACGACATCGCGACTGTCATCTACACCTCCGGCACGACCGGCGAGCCCAAGGGCGTCATGCTCACGCACCGCGGCTTCACGTACCAGGTCGACGTGCTCAACGACTACTTCGACCTGCGGGACGACGACGTGTCCCTGTGCTTCCTGCCCCTCAGCCACGCGCTCGAGCGGGCCTGGACGTACATGGTCCTCGACAACGGCGCGCTCAACACGTACGTGCCGGATCCCCGCACCGTCCCCGAGGCGATGGTACGGGCGCAGCCGGACCTGCTCGTCAGCGTGCCTCGCCTGTACGAGAAGGTCTATCTGGCTGCCCAGGACAAGGTGTCGTCCTCGAAGCTCAAGCAGGCGGTCATGCGCTGGGCGCTCGGCGTCGGGACGGCCTACCACCGTGCGGTCGATGCGGGTGAGCGGCCCGGCTCGTACCTGGCCCTGCGGTTCCGTGTCGCCGACCGGCTCGTCCTCAAGAGCGTCCGGGACGCGATGGGGGGGCCGAAGAAGGTGCTCGCCAGTGGGGGAGCGCCCCTGCGCCGCGATGTGGAGGAGTTCTTCTTCGCCTGCGGTCTCCTCGTGCTCCAGGGGTACGGGCTCACCGAGACGTCCCCGCTGCTGAGCTTCCCCTCCCCGACGGCCCATCGCTTCGGGACGGTCGGGCGGGTCGTCGACGGCGGCGAGGTCCGGCTGGGGGAGGACGACGAGATCTGGTACCGCGGTCCCAACGTCATGGCGGGCTACTGGAACAAGCCGGCCGAGACCGCCGAGGTGCTCGTCGACGGCTGGCTGCGTACCGGCGATGTCGGCCGCCTCGACGCCGACGGCTACCTGACGATCACGGACCGGATCAAGGACCTCATCGTCACGAGCAACGGCAAGAACATCGCACCCTCGTCCATCGAGGGTCTCCTCGCCTCCGACCCGCTGTTCGAGCACACGCTGCTGCTGGGAGACAACCGCCCGTACCTGACCCTGCTCGTCGCGCCGTCGCTGCCTCACCTCGAGCACATCGGTCACCAGCTCCACCTCACCTGGAGCCACCGCGACGAGCTGCTGGGCCACCCGGCGATCCTCGACGAGCTCAAGCGGCGGGTGACCGCGCTGACGGCCAAGCTGGCCTCGTACGAGCAGATCCGCGACCTGCGCCTCCTCATCGAGGACTTCACCCTCGAGAACGGCCTCCTCACGCCGACGCTCAAAGTGAAGCGCAAGGAGGTCGAGCGCCGCTTCGCCCGGCTCGTCGAGGAGATGTACGAGCGCTCGGGGCGCGCTCGGGCCTGACCCCTCGCCAGAACCGCCTCCTGGGGTGACACTGATGCGATGGCGACCCGGACGAGGCAGCTCCTGTGGAGCGTGGTGAAGGACCTGCGAGTGCACCCTGTCGAGAAGTGGGTGCGGGCCGCGTACGACGGCGTCACCGTCGTGGACTCTCGCCGGGCGCGCATCGTGTGGGAGCCGAGGCGGATCGTCCCGTCGTACGCCGTCCCCGAGGAGGACGTGGCCGCTGAGCTCGTACCCGTCGAGGGGTCCCGGACGGGCGAGCGGTCCGTGGCCGTGGGGGACCAGGAAGGGA
>DASSQF010000325.1:0-7446 GCA_035702685.1 Propionibacteriaceae bacterium | reverse complement strand
GCCACCGCTGTGCTCAGGCTGCTCGCGGGGCGCGGGGTCCTCCTCGACCCGCCCGAAGCGTCTCCAGAAGTCAGGTTCGTCGTCCTCGGCGGGGGACAGGGGTCCAGGGCGCCACCCGTCGCCGCTCACACGGCCTCCTTTCGGCGCGGGGACCGCGCCACCTGCCGGATGCGGAGCACCGTCATGGCCGCCAGGACCACTCCCGAGGCGATCACGACTACCCAGGCCACTCTGCCCGTCTCCGTGGCCTCGATGACGAATGCTTGCGGCGTGCCGACCTCGTGTCCCGCCTGGGACGCCAGTCGGACGACCGCGTCGACCGACCCGTTGGCTGTGGCCTTCGGGCTCACGTTCACCGTCACCGACTCGCCGGCGTCGACCGTGACGAGGTCGGTGGGGGGGACGCGGAGCCTGTTCTCGTTCGAGGTGTCGACGACGACGCGCACCTTGACCGCGTACGCCAGGTTGTTCCTCACCGTCACCGGGAACTGCGTGTTCCGCGACGTCATGACGACGTGCTCGGCGACGCTCACGGTGATGGCGGAGGAGTCGATGGCGTACGGGGCGAGGACCGCGGTCAGGTACGCCCTCGCCTGGTCGTCGCTGGGCCACGCGGTGGAGAGGGCGGGCGGCAGGTACTGGGCGGAGAGGGTGTCGCCCGACGCCGTGTCGCCGGCGAGGTTGGTGAAGTCCCTGATCTGTCCGGCTCCTGAGGTGACCAGCTCGTCGAGGGCCGGGCCGCGGACTGCGGCGGGCGGGTGGACGGTCCCGGTGCCGGTCCAGGTCCCGGTGGGGATCGCGATGTCGCCGAGCCCCAGGCGGGTCTCGAAGGGGTTCGGCGTCGAGTCGAGCGTGGCGGCGAGCTCATTGGCCACGACCCGTACATTGCCCTCAGCCGGGTTCATCGCCGCGAGGAAGCTGTCGGCGTGGAGCCGTGCGAGGTACTGGAGAGAGGTCGTGGGGCTGTCCGGTCCCGGGCCTCCCGCGAAGGCGCCCGGGTCGACGCCGATGACCGTGCCCGCGACGGAGCGGAGGGCCCGGCCCGCGCCGCGGGTCTCGGCGAGGACCACAGCCGGCTTGAGCCGGGCGACCGCGGCGAGGAAGCGCTGGTCCGCCTGGTAGTCGTGGGCCGTGACGAGCAGCGGCAGCGTGGCGATGTCGGGGACCCTCGCGGCCGCGGCCGTCGTGAGGTCGAGGGTCGCGGTGTCGCCGACCTGGGCGAGCAGCGCGAGGTCCGGGTTGCCGTACGGCAGCCGGTAGCCACCGGAGAGCGTGCCGAACTCCGCGAGCCAGGCCGCCGCGGCGGCCTGCCCGGTCCCCGGCGTGTGACTGGCGGGTGAGCCGACGGCGTACCCGGCTGCCATCGTCGTCACCTCGCGGTAGAGCAGCGGGTCGATCGCGTAGGTGACCCCGGGCAGCTTCGCATGCCGCACGAGCGTCAGCAGCCGGCCCGTGAGCTCCTCCGCGAGGTGGTCGTCGGTGAGCAGGCCGTTGGCGAGGTACGAGGGGGCCGAGTCGAGCATGACGACCGAGCTCGTGGCGGCCTGGGACGCGGGCTTGCCGACGGTGATGAAGGTACGGGCGCGGCCGACCGTCGTGTACGAGGCGGACATGTCCACGGAGGCGCGCACGTGCACGCCGACGAGGTAGACACCCGTCTCGGAGAGGTCCAGGTCGCTGATCTTGGCGGTGACCGAGAAGGGGCTCGAGGCGCCGGGCGACCAGGGCTTCGGCGACCCGGTGATGACCTGGAACGCCCCCGGCGTCGTGAGCCTCGCGCCCGTGGGTGCGGTGGGCGAGGCGCTCAGCGCGGTCGCGAGCTGGGTGCGGGACGTGATGGGAGCCGTGTCCCGCCACGTGAGCACCTGGACGGTGTAGAGCGTCGTCGACCCGGAGTTGGTGATGGTGCCGGCGAGGTGGAGAACGGCGTCGCCGCCGGTTCCGGTGACCTCCGCGGTCGTCAGCGCGACGTCGACGTTCGTGGGCTCCGCCGCGTGCGCGCTGGGGTGGACCGCCAGAGCCGCGAGGACGACCAGCAGGGCGGCGAAGACCCGGAGCAGAGCGCCCACAGCACCCCGTCGCGGTCGCGGCGCGGCCTGTACCGGGTCGGGGGGCATCACCCGCTCATCCTACGGGTGGACGCTCTGACGCCCCGGAGCCCGTGCGGGAGACGGTGCGGGGGCCTCGTACAGGGGTGCGGCAGCCCGGGTACGTAGACTTCGCACTCGTGTCGGACCTCTCGGTGACCCAGCAGCGCGCGCTCGCCGCGCTCACGAGGCTGCCCGTCGTGGCGCGGCTCGGGGACGCGTTCGCCGCCGAGGGCTTCAGCCTGTACGTCGTGGGCGGGCCGGTGCGTGACGCGCTGCTCGGGACGCCGTCGGAGGACCTCGACTTCACGACGAACGCCCGCCCCGACGACATCGAGCGGCTGCTGAGGACGTTCAACCGCGCCACGTGGGACATGGGCCGCGAGTTCGGCACCATCGGCACCATGCTCCGCGACGGCGACCGGTCCTGGCAGGTCGAGGTCACCACGTACCGCGCCGACGCGTACGAGCCGGGGACCCGGAAGCCGGTCGTGGCGTTCGGCGACACGATCCACGACGACCTCGTACGACGCGACTTCACCGTGAACGCGATGGCCGTGTCCGTCGTCGACGGGGAGTTCGTCGACCCGTACCACGGTCTCGAGGACCTCGCCGACCACATCCTCCGCACGCCCACCTCGCCGGAGGTGTCGTTCAGCGACGACCCGCTCCGGATGCTGCGGGCCGCACGGTTCGCCGCACGACTGCAGCTCATGCCGGATCCCGACCTCGTCCGCGTCATGGCCGAGCTCGCGCCGCGGCTCGAGATCGTGTCGGCCGAGCGGATCCGCGACGAGCTCACGAAGCTGCTGCTCCTCGACGCGCCCCGCGTCGGGCTCGACCTGCTCGTCGGCACGGGACTCGCCGACCAGTTCCTGCCCGAGCTGCCCGCCCTGCGCCTCGAGAGCGACGAGCACCACCGTCACAAGGACGTGTACGAGCACTCCCTCATCGTCCTGGACCAGGCCATCGCGCTCGAGCAGGAGCGCCACCACGCGCCGGACATCGTGAACCGGCTCGCGGCGCTGCTGCACGACATCGGCAAGCCGCGGACGAGACGGTTCGAGGCGGGCGGCAAGGTCTCGTTCCACCACCACGACGTCGTGGGCGCCAAGATGGTGCGCAAGCGCCTGACCGCGCTGCGCTACTCGAAGGACGTCGTGGACTCGGTCGCGCTGCTCGTCGAGCTCCACCTGCGCTTCCACGGGTACGGCGAGGGGACGTGGACGGACTCCGCGGTGCGGAGGTACGTGCGGGATGCGGGCCCCGAGCTCGAGCGCCTCCACATCCTCACCCGCTCCGACTGCACGACGAGGAACCAGGCCAAGGCGGACCGCCTGCGCCGCGCGTACGAGGAGCTCGAGTGGCGCATCGACGAGCTCGCCGCCGCGGAGGAGCTCGACGCCATGCGGCCGGACCTCAACGGCAACGAGATCATGCGCGTGCTCGGCATCGGGCCGAGCCCGATGATCGGGAAGGCGTACACGTTCCTCCTCGAGCGGCGCCTGGACCGCGGCCCGGTGCCCCCCGAGGTCGCCGAGGCCGAGCTCCGCGAGTGGTGGGCGGCCCAGCAGCACTGAGGGCTCGCCGCGAGCAGACACTCGAGTGGTCGAGAGGACGTGTGCAGGTTGGCGAGAGGACCTGTGGGCGTCGCCGAGAGCACGTGTGAGCCTTCGCGAGAGGACCTGCGAGTCCTGGGCGACCCTTCGTCGCGTCAGCTGCGCGCCGAGCGGGTGATGCCGACCGAGGCGATGACGACGCAGCCCATGGCGACGAGGTCGACGACGCCGAGACGCTCCCCGAGGATGAGGAACGCCGCGAGGGCCGCGAAGGCCGGCTCGAGCGACATGAGGACCGAGAACACGCGCGTGGGAAGTGTCCGGAGCGCCTGGAGCTCGAGGCTGTACGGGATGACCGAGCTCAGCAGGCCCACGAGGAGGCCCAGCCCGATGACGGTGGGGTTCGCGAGCGCCGTGCCGTTGAGGAGGATCGCGGGCGCGGCCAGCGCGACGGCGCCGAAGCCATGGGCGACGGCCAGGCCGCCGATGCCGTCCCAGCGCCGGCCGAGGTGGGGCGAGATGACGATGTACGCGGCCCAGCCTGTACCGGCGAGCAGCGCGAACCCCACGCCTGCCCAGCTCAGCGAGGTCGGACTGAACCCGAGCAGGACGACACCGACGCCACCGAGCAGGGCCCAGACCACCTCACGCAGCCCGCGGCTCGTGATGAGCGCGACCGCGAGGGGGCCGAGGAACTCGAGGGTGACCGCGAGGCCGACCGGGATGCGGCTGAAGGCCTGGTAGATGCACCAGTTCATGCCGGCGAGCGACACGGCGTAGCCCGTGACGAGGAGCCAGTCGCGCCGGGTGCGGCCCCGCAGCGTCGGACGCGACCACAGCAGGAGCACGAGGGCCGCGGAGACGAGCCTGAGCCACACGATGCCGGTGGGGCTGGCGAGCCCGAACAGGTGCTTCGCGATCGCCGCACCGACCTGGACGGTGGCGATGCTGCCGAGCACGAGCCAGACGGCGCTGGGCCGGGCATGGCGCGGCGACAGGCGCGTACTCACGCCGCTCACCCTAGGGGTCTCGCGGAGGAGGTCCGATCGCTGCCCGTGGTCAGACGAGCGGAGGCTTGGGGAGCTCGATCGCCGGCCCCTTGACGCCTGCCGCGGTCAGCGCGACGAGGGCGCGCTCGCGGAAGGCGCGCAGCACGCCGTACTGCTGGTTCGGCTGCGCCTTCACGAGCACTTGGAACGTCATGGAGCCGCCGGTGATCGCGTTGACGCCCAGGACGGTCGGCGGCTCGACGAGGGCGTCCGCGAACTCCGGCTCCTCGCCCACCGCGGCTGCCACCTCGCGCAGGACGCTCAGGACGGTCTCGGGGTCGGAGTCGTACGCGACCGGGATGTCGACCGTACCGGTCGAGTAGCCCTGGGAGAGGTTGCCCACCTTGAGCACCTCGCCGTTGCGCACGTACCAGATCATCCCCGAGCCGTCCTGGATGCGGGTGACGCGCAGGGTGACCTCCTGCACGGTGCCCGAGATGTCGCCGATCGTGATGAAGTCGCCGACCCCGAACTGGTCCTCGACGATCATGAAGATGCCCGTGAGGTAGTCCTTGACGAGCGACTGGGCGCCGAACGCGAGGGCGATGCCGCCGACGCCGGCCGAGGCGAGGAGCGGGGCGAGCGGGATGCCCAGGATGGAGAGGGCTGTCAGCACGACGATGACGGTGATCACGACGCCCGAGATGGAGCGCAGGAGCGAGCCGAGGGTACGGGTGCGCTGCTCCGCACGTGCGTTCGCGAGGCCCGTGGCGTGGCCGATGAGCCGGGATGCCGCGCTCGTGCTGCCCGCGGCGTGCTGGGCGCTGCGGTGCAGGGCCAGGGCCGTCGCGCGGGAGACGGCCATGGAGATCAGGGCGTGTCCGACGACGCCGACGAGAACGAGGACCGCGATGGTGATCGGCGTCTCCGGCCAGACCCACGTGACGAGAAGCGACATGCGGTCCATTCTGTCGGGGGTCGGGCGGCACGTACGTTCCCCCACGCGGTGGTGATGCCCGTCGACCCGGAGTGTCCTTTCAGCCCCGGGCCGTGCGTCGTACAGGTGAGTCGGTCGTACGGACCGGCCATCGAGAGGAGTGACGATGACGTATCTCATGGTGGTGCGAGTGCCCGCCGACGCGGCGCCGACGCCCGAGGAGGCCGACCCGACGGCCTGGGTCGAAGCGACGTCGGACGGCCAGCGTCTGTTCGGGGACCGGCTGCGGCCTCCGGAGGACGCCACGTGCGTGCGGGTGCGCGACGGCAGGACCCTCGTCACGCACGGCCCGTTCGTCGAGATCACCGAGCAGATCGCCGGGTTCGATCTGCTCACCGTCGACGACCCGGACACGGCTGTACGGCTGGCGCTCGCGCACCCCGTCGCGACGTTCGGTGCCCTCGAGCTCCGCCAGCTCCACCCCTTCGAGCTCCCCGACGGGAGCCTCGACGACGTGCCCTTCATCGGCGAGCCCGTCTCGTACATGCTGCTCATGGGCTCGGAGCCGGGCGCTCCCGAGCCACAGCCCGACGACGAGGGCCTCCCTGCCGCCTGGATCGAGCAGGCCGGGGAGGCGGAACGCGGTGGCGCGCGGCTCCGCCCTGCCGACGAGGCGATCACGGTACGTGTGCGGGACGGCAAGCCCCTGGTGACGCACGGTCCGTTCGCCGAGCTCGCGGAGCAGGTCGCCGGGTACGACCTGCTCGACGTCCCTGACCTCGACGCGGCCATCGCCCTGGCTGCGGCCCACCCGGCCGCACGTCTCGGGGTCGTCGAGATCCGGCCCCGCTGGCCGATCTGGGAGGAGTGAGGTGGACCCCAGTCCTTCGGCGGCGCTGGCCGATGCGTTCGCGACCGAGTGGGGTGCCGTGGTCGCGACGCTGATCCGCGTCACCGGGGACTGGGCCCTCGCCGAGGACAGTGCCGCGGAGGCCTTCGCGACCGCGGCCCGACGCTGGCCGGTCGACGGGGTTCCCCGGCGCCCGGGCGCGTGGCTGAGCACGACCGCTCGGAACGCCGCTGTCGATCGGCTGCGCCGGCGCGGGGCAGAGCAGCGGGCGCTGCTGCGCGCCGCCGCGGACCCGACGACAGACGGCCTGGGGAGGGACGAGGACGCACCGGGCGGCGTGGATCGCGACGTGTGGGCCGTGGCCTCCGGTCCTGGCGTGGAGGCGGCGAACGGCGACACGCTCCGGCTCGTGTTCACGTGCTGCCATCCAGCTCTTCCGCTCGAAGGGCGGGTGGCGCTCACGCTCCGCACGCTCGGAGGTCTCGAGGTCGCCGAGATCGCGGCCGCGTTCGGCGTCACCGAGGCCGCGATGGCGAAACGCCTTGTCCGCGCGCGGCAGAAGATCGCCCACGCCCGCATCCCGTACAGGGTCCCCTCCCCGCACGAGCTCCCCGAGCGGCTCGACGGGGTGCTGGGCGTCCTCTACCTCGTGTTCACCGAGGGGTATGCGCCGACGACCGGCGCGCCGGCCCGTACCGACCTGGCGACGGAGGCGATCCGGCTCGCACGGCAGGTGACGACCCTGCTGCCCGACGAGCCCGAGGCGTACGGCCTCCTCGCGCTCATGCTGCTGCACGACTCCCGCCGCGGCGCCCGGGTGTCGCCTGACGGCCGGCTCGTACCGCTCGAGGACCAGGACCGGGCCTTGTGGAACGCCGACCAGGTGGGCCAGGGTCTCGCCGCCCTCGACGCCGGGCTCCGTGCCGCGGCCGGCGGCCCGGCCGGACCGTACCTGCTGCAGGCGTCCATCGCCGCGTGCCACGCCACGGCGCCCTCACCCGAGGCGACGCCCTGGTCGCGGGTG
>DASSQF010000324.1:0-14275 GCA_035702685.1 Propionibacteriaceae bacterium | reverse complement strand
AGCCTCGTGACCTCGCCGCCGGACAGCTCGCCGAGACGGCGGTCGAGCACGTCCGGGCCCAGGCCCAGGCGTCCGAGCTGGGCCACTGTGCGGGCCTCCACGTCCCAGTCCGTGCCGATGACCTCGAGCAGGGTCTGCACCCTGTCCGGGTCGTCCTCGCCCCGCTCCAGGGCGGCAAGGGCCGCGCGGGCTGCCGCGATGCCGAGGAACGCGTCGACGGGCTGTGCGACGTCGAGGGTGAGGTCCTGCGGGAGGTACGCGACGTGGCCCGGCACGGAGACGGCACCCCGCTGCGGAGCGCGCCGGCCCGCGATGAGCGAGAGAAGCGTCGACTTGCCGGAGCCGTTCGTGCCCACGATGCCGGAGCGGCCGGGCGGTACGGACAGGGAGAAGCCGGACTCGGGCCGGCCCAGTACGGGCGTGCCGTCGGGCCACGCGAAGACGAGGTCGGTGACGGTGATGGCGGGGCGCTCGGCGCCGCTCTGATGGGACATGCGGATGCTCCTGGACGCAGGGGGACGATGCGACCGGGTACGTGTCGCATCAGGACCGAGCGCTACAGCAGCACCTCGTCACCTTCCGTCGGGGACAGGACGTCGCCGAGGCTATCCCCGGCAGTCGGCGGGACGCCAGGGGTTTTCGCGAGGCTCAGGGGCCGGGTGCGGCCTCGCCGGGCTCGACCGAGGGGTCGGCGACCAGGCCCGACCGTACGGGCGGCGCGGGGACGAGGCGCTCGTCCCAGGCGAGCGCGTCGAACGGGCACTCCTCGATGCAGATGCCGCAGTACAGGCAGGTGCCGTAGTCGATGGTGAACGCGTCGAGCACCTGCTGGGTGCGCTGGCGGGCCGTCGGCGGCAGGTCGGGTACGGGCTCGGGGTGCGACGTCAGGCTGATGCACCAGGCGGGGCACTCGACGACACAGATGAGGCAGCTCGTGCAGCGCGAGCGGTCGAGGTCGATCGACGCGTGCCGGGTGGCGGGGCCGTGAGGGCTCTCGCTCATCGCCGCCTCCTCCCCGGTGGCGCCACGACCTCGGCCGGGTCCGGCGGCCCGGCGTCCGCAGGGCGGGAGCCCCACACGGCCGGATCCGGCACGCCGGCCGGCGCCTGCCGACGCCGTGCGTCCTCGGCACCGCCGGCGTCGGCGGGCCAGGGCGTGACGGCGCGGGCGGCCAGCACGTAGTCCTTGCGCAGGGGCCAGCCGCCGGGATGCCCGGGTTGCCCGGGACCGGGAAGGAGGAGCGGGCGCGACGGGAGCGGTGTGCCGTCGGGGCTCAGGAAGGTGACCCCGTACAGCTCGGCGGTCTCCCTCTCGTGCCACTCGGCGCCGGCGACGAGGTCTCTGACGCTCCTCAGCAGCGGCTCGTCCCTCGGCACGCGGGTCTCGAGCCGTACACCCGACCCGTCCAGCCGGTCGAGCCGGAGCACGACGCGGAGCTCGTCCGCCTGTCCGATCTCGTCGCACGCGCTGAGCCAGTCGAAGGCGAGCAAGGGGTCGGCGTACAGAGCAGCCACCTCGTCGTACCAGCTCGCGCGCTCGACGGTGCGGACCTCGTCGCCAGGGGCAGCGGCAGGGTTGGCGGTGGGACGCACCGAGCCGGCGAGGTCAGCCACGCCGCACCTCCTCGATGACCGAGGCGAGAGCGCTCGGCGTCGGCGGGCAGCCGGGGACGAAACGGTCGACCTGGACGAGCTGGTCCAGACCCTTCACGACGGAGTAGGCGTCCCAGTACGGGCCGCCCGCGGCAGGGCACGCCCCGAATGCCACAACCGTGGTGGGCCCCAGCCCGCGCTGGGCCTCGACAGCCGCGGCCACGTGCTCCGCGATCGGCGTCGTGATCGTGCCGGACACCGTGACGACGCGGTGCGGTGCGGGGGTACGGCCGTCGACCTCGACCGCAGTCGCCGGGATGGCCGCCTCGATCTCGAGCCCGCAGCAGGCCAGGGGGATGTCGACGAGGACGACGGACCCGTCCCCGTACCAGTCCCAGCCGCGCACCACCGGGCCACCCTACGCCGCCGGGACCCGCTCTCCGGCTCCCGCCGGCACGTGCGGCTCCGCCCGGCAGCGAGCACAGGTTCTCTCCGCGACCGCACAGGTTCTCTCCCCGGGCGGACAGGCTCTCTCCCCGGGAGCACAGAAGGGCCCGACCGCCCTCCCCGGAATCGCCGGCGGCTCAGCCGGCCTCGGCCGCGAGGACGGGCTCGTCGTGACGGGCGGAGGCCCGGCGCAGGGTCCGGGAGGAGACCACGGCGACGAGGGCCGCCAAGGCGGCGAAGACGAGCACGATGACGAACCCGCCCCGGTACCCCACCTCGTCGATGACGGCGCCCGAGATGCTCGAGCCGAGGGAGGCACCGATCCCGATCCCGGTGCCCATCCACGACAGGCCCTCGGTGAGGCGCCCCTGTGGCACGAGCCGGCCCACGAGCGTGTTGCCGTTGATGAGGGTGGGCGCGACGGTCGCCCCGAACAGCGCTCCGATGAGGCCGAGCGCCAGGATCGACGAGACGAACGGCATGGCGGAGGCGAACGCGAACAGGAGGACGACGCCGACGAGGAACCGGCGCGTGAGCGGCGAGGACCATCCCCTCGACCCGTACACGAAACCGGCCACTCCGGACGCCAGCGAGAACACGGCAAGCACCGCTCCCGACGCGCTCCGGATGTTCCAGCCGGTCGCCGCGGCGACGACGCTCACGTCGATCGAGCCGAACACGCAGCCGATGAGCAGGTTCACGGCGATGACGGGACCTACGCCGGGTACGAGGAGGATGAGGCGGCTCCAGAACGGCCTCTGCTCGGTGGGGTGCTGCGTGCGCGGCACGGCCGGCGGCTCGGTGGCGCGCTGCGAGTAGAACAGCTGCGCGCCCACGAGGCACAGGACGATCGGCGTGACCAGCGCAGCGGCCGGGTGCACCTGGGTGGACAGGGCGGCCGCCACCACCGGCCCCACGACGAACGTGAGCTCGTCCAGCGTCGACTCCAGCGCGTAGGCCGTGTGGAGCTGCGCGGGGTTCACGATCACGTAGTTCCAGCGAGCCCTCACCAGAGCGCCGGGCGACCCGCCCGTGAACCCGCTGACCACTGCCGGCGGGAACAGCGTCCATGCCGGCAGCCCCCACAGCGCGAACGCGACGACGAGACCCAGGGAGAGCGCGGAGGCGAGCGCGGCGGGGAACATGACGCGCCTCTGCCCGTACCGGTCGACGAGGTTGGACAGGATGGCGGTGCCGATCGCCCAGGAGACGCCGTTCGCCGCCGCCAGGGCGCCCGCCAGCCCGTAGCTGCCGTAGAGCGCGGAGACCATGAGAACGGTGCCGATGCCCATCATCGCCCCGCCGGAGCGCGCCACGAGCCCGGCAGCGCTGAACTTCCACGCCCCCGGAATGGTCAGGATCTCCCGGTATGAGCGCACCGAACGAGTCTGTCACAGGCCTGCCAGGGGCGCCTCCCAGTTTGCGCCGCCCCGGCCGCCGCGTGCCACCGTGTGGGAGAGCGCTTCGACCTTTCGCGCGCGCGACTACTCTGGTGCGTCGGTATACACACGAGACCACCACGCGACAAGGGGACCTGATGACCGAGGTACGGACGCTGGACCACGTGGTGATCCGGTTCGCGGGCGACTCGGGCGACGGCATGCAGCTCACGGGCGACCGCTTCACGTCGGAGACTGCCAACTTCGGCAACGACATCGCCACGCTCCCGAACTTCCCCGCCGAGATCCGCGCGCCAGCGGGCACCCTGCCCGGCGTCTCCAGCTTCCAGCTGCACTTCGCCGACAGCGACATCGCCACCCCCGGCGACAACCCAGAGGTGCTCGTCGCCATGAACCCGGCGGCGCTCAAGGTGAACCTCCCCGACCTGCAGCTCGGCGGCATGATCATCGTCGACACCGCAGACTTCACGCAGCGGAACCTGTCCCGCATCGGCTACGACAGCAACCCCCTCGAGGACGGGTCGCTCGATGCGTACCAGGTCGTGCCCCTCGACCTCACGGCGCTCGCGGTCGCGGCGGTCAAGGACTTCGACCTCGGCCGCAAGGACGCCTCCCGCACGAAGAACATGTTCGCCCTGGGCCTCCTGACCTGGCTGTACGGGCGTCCGGTCGAGGGCACCGAGCAGTTCCTCAGCCGGCGCTTCGCCTCCCGCCCCGAGATCCGCGACTCGAACCTCGCCGCGTTCCGCGCGGGCCACGCGTACGGCGAGACCACGGAGACGTTCGCCGTGCGGTACGAGGTGCCGCCGGCCCCCATGCCCGCCGGGGAGTACCGCCAGATGAACGGCAACATCGCCACGGCGTACGGCCTCATGGTCGCGGCCCACAAGGCCGGCATGCCGCTCTTCCTCGGCAGCTACCCGATCACGCCCGCGTCCGACATCCTCCACGAGCTCAGCAAGCACAAGGGGCAGGGCGTCATGACGTTCCAGGCCGAGGACGAGATCGCCGGCGTCGCCGCGGCCCTCGGCGCCTCGTACGGCGGCCACCTCGGCGTCACCACGACGTCCGGGCCGGGCCTCGCGCTCAAGATGGAGACGATCGGTCTCGGCGTCATGACGGAGCTCCCGCTCGTCGTCGTCGACGTCCAGCGGGCGGGTCCCTCGACGGGCCTCCCCACGAAGACCGAGCAGGCCGACCTCCTGCAGGCCGTGTACGGACGCAACGGCGAGTCGCCCGTCGTGGTGCTCGCACCCCGCTCGCCGGGCGACTGCTTCGCCACGGCCATCGAGGCTGCCCGGATCGCCGTGACGTACCGGACGCCGGTCATCGTGCTGTCCGACGGCTACGTGGCCAACGGCTCCGAGCCGTGGCACGTGCCCGACCTGGCCGCGATCCCGCCGATCGAGCCGGGCTTCGCGACCGAGACCAATGCGCACAGCGCCTCCGGTGAGGCCCGCCACCACCCGTACGTGCGGGACCCGGAGACGAAGGCCCGCGCATGGGCCCTGCCCGGCACCCCGGGGCTCGAGCACCGCATCGGAGGCCTCGAGAAGTCCGACTCGGGGATGATCTCGTACGACCCCGAGAACCACGACCGCATGGTCGCCCTGCGCCGCGCCAAGATCGACGGAGTCGCACGCGACATCGCCGACCTCGGCGTCGATGACCCGAGCGGCCAGGCGAAGGTGCTGGTCCTCGGCTGGGGCTCCACGTACGGTCCGGTGCGGGCCGCGGCGGAGGCCGTCCGTGCCGAGGGGTACGCGGTCGCCCGCGCCCACCTCCGGCACCTCAACCCCTTCCCGGCCAACCTCGGCGACGTGCTCCGCGCGTACGACCGGGTGCTGGTCCCGGAGATGAACCTCGGCCAGCTCGCGACGCTGCTCCGAGCCCGCTACCTCGTCGACGTCCAGAGCTACTCGCGCGTCCGCGGCCTGCCGATCTCCAGCTCGGAGCTCGCCGCCGACGTCATCACGATGATCCAGGAGCTGTCCGCATGACCGACACGCACGTGACCTCCCGCTCGGGCCTGGCCGGCGTCCCGCTGGCCCTGACCCCGCTCAACCGCAAGGACGTCGTGAGCGACGCCGAGGTGCGCTGGTGCCCGGGCTGCGGCGACTACGCCGTCCTCGCCACCTTCCAGGGCGTCCTGCCGGAGCTCGGCATCGCTCGGGAGAACACCGTCATCGTCTCCGGCATCGGGTGCTCCTCGCGGTTCCCCTACTACGTCGACACGTACGGCGTGCACTCGATCCACGGCCGTGCACCCGCGATCGCGACCGGCCTCGCCATGACGCGTCCGGACCTCGCCGTGTTCGTCGTGACGGGCGACGGCGACGCGCTGTCGATCGGCGGCAACCACCTCATCCATGCGCTGCGCCGCAACCTGAACATCACGATCCTGCTGTTCAACAACCGCATCTACGGCCTGACCAAGGGACAGTTCTCGCCCACCTCCGAGCAGGGGAAGGTCACGAAGTCGTCGCCGATGGGCTCGCTCGCGGTGCCGTTCAACCCGCTGTCCCTCGCGCTCGGCGCCGAGGCCACGTTCGTGGCGCGGGCGATCGACTCGGACCGTGCCGGGCTGAGCGAGGTGCTCACGGCCGCCGCCATGCACCGGGGCGCCTCGTTCGTCGAGATCTACCAGAACTGCCCGATCTTCAACGACGGCGCGTACGACGCCATCAAGGGCAAGGAGTCCGGCGACTCGATCATCCGCCTCGTCCACGGGGAGCCGATCACGTTCGCCGGGGGTACGAAGGGCGTGCTGCGGGACGGCTCGACGGGTGAGCTCGTCGTCGTCGACGTCGACGACGTGGGCCTGGACTCGATCCTCGTCCACGACGCGCACCGCGAGGACCCGTCGCACGCGTTCGCACTGTCTCGGCTCACCGATGCCGGGGAGCTCCGAAGGGCGCCCATCGGCATCTTCCGCGACGTGTCCCGGCCCGCGTACGACGACCTGGCCCGGCAGCAGATCGAGACCGCGGGCCGTCCCGAGGACCCGGACGCGGCGCTGCAGGCTCTCCTCCGAGGCGCGGAGACCTGGACCGTCCTGTGACCGAGCGCACGTCACCCTCCACACCCGTCCACCCCGGCGCCTCGCCAGCGAGTGCCCTTCCGGAGCCGGACGACGTGTGGGGAGTGACCCGGCTCACCCCGCCGCCGCCCGGCGGCACCCCCGAGCCGTCGCACGACCCAGAACAGTCGTACGACACGGCAGAGGCCCCTGTGCGGCTGGTCTCCCCCGACCTGGACGACGACGTCTGGGGTCCGACGCATCTCGCCGCGCCACCGGCGGGCAGCGCGACCACCGGGCAGCCCGCCTGGCCCGACCCGGGCCCGGGCTGGATGCCCGACGCCGCCCCCGACCGCCCGAGCGCCTTCTCGCCGCCCGAGGAGCGGGGCGCCATCCCGGCGGCGGAGACACCGGTCCAGATCACCACGCTCGTCGTCCCCAAGCCCGTACGCGGCCTGCCGGCGGACCAGCCCGAGGCTGGGCGCTTCGCCGCGCCCCCCGAGCCCGTCGTCAGGACCTCGCGACGCCCCAAGCCCCTGCTCCTCGCCCTCGGCATCGCCCTGGTCGTGCTGACGGGCTTCGCGGCGTACGGCGCGTGGGACGCCGGCCGCCCGGTGAGCGTGCCGACGGACATCATCGTCCCCTCGTCCGCGCAGGCGTCCGCCCCGAAGGTGGCTCGAGGCGACCTCGCGGTCAAGGGGTACCTCACGGCGCTCGCCGCGGGCGACATCGACGCGGCCCTCTCGTACGGACCCGTCGGAGGCGGCAGCCGCGCGCTGCTCGTCCCGGGCGCGCTCAAGGCGTCGCTGGCGGCCGCTCCCATCACGAACATCAACGTGACGCCCGCCGACGCGACGGCGAGCACCATCCACGCCTCGTACCAGCTGGGCACCCAGGCCGTCGTGTCCGACTTCAAGGTCGTGAAGCGGGACGACGGCAACTGGCAGCTCGCGTCGAGCACGACCACCGTACGACTGAGCGCGGCGCGCAGTGACCGGGTGCCGCTCATCGTCAACGGCGAGAAGGTCGGTCCCGTCGTCGAGCTCGAGCTCGTCCCAGGGACGTACACCATGACGACGGGCCTGCCGTACCTGGCGTACCAGTCGACGACGCGGCTCACGGTCCCCGACCTGGCGTACGCGAAGCCGATCGCCGACCTCCCCGTCGAGGTGACCCCGGAGGGCAGGACCGCGCTCGTGCAGGCCGCACAGGCGTCGCTGGCCGCATGCCTCGACTACCAGCAGCTGAGCCCGCCCAACTGCCCCATGAACGAGCACAGCCCCCGCCCGGTCATCCCCTCCACGATCAAGCGCGAGCTCGTCGTCGCCGACCCGGTGAGCGGTGCACAGTGGGTCGTCGACGCGGCCGACGCCGCGGAGGTGAGCGCCCTCATCCCCGTCCACTACCGGTTCTCCGCCGCGTTCGACGCGAACACGACGACGAGCGGCACCGACTACAACCAGTCCTGGACGGCCCGCGTGGACGCGACGAAGCCGACGCTCACGGTCGAATGGGGCCACTGAGCGGACGCGGGTACGGGCGTGTCCCGCGCCGTCACTCGCCGGACCGGAACAGCGGTTCCGGGTCGCTAGCATGGCGCGGTGACTCAAGCACTCGACCCCTCGCAGTTCGACACCTCGGTCCGGATCGCCGACGACCTCTACCGGCACGTCAACGGGCGCTGGCTCGAGAGCGAGCAGATCCCCGACGACAAGCCGATGACCGGTGCCTTCGTGCGGCTGCGCGACGACTCGGAGGCCGAGGTCCACGCGATCCTCGACGAGCTCGCCGGCGCCGACGAGTCGACGCTCACCGAGGAGCAGGCGAAGATCGCCGCGCTGTACGGCGACTTCATGGACGCCGAGCGCGTCGAGGAGCTCGACGCCGCGCCCCTCTCGCCTCTGCTGGAGCGGATCGACGGGATCGACTCGGTGGCGGCCCTCCAGTCGTACCTCGGCTGGGCCGTCCGGTACGGACTCACGTCGCTGTGGGGCTGCGACGTCGAGGCCGACCCGGGTGACCCCCAGCAGTACGTGTTCTTCGTCGCCCAGGACGGGCTGGGGCTGCCGGACGAGTCGTACTACCGCGAGGAGCAGCACGTCGAGATCCTCGCCGAGTACGGCCGGCACGTCGCCCGGACCCTCGCCCTCGCCGGGGTCGAGGACGCCGAGCGGCAGGCTGAGGAGGTCGTCGCGCTCGAGAAGGCGATCGCGGCCTGCCACTGGGACCGGGTACGGACGCGCGACCTGCGCCAGATGTACAACCCGCGTACGGTCGCGGAGCTCGCCGAGGAGGCGCCCGGCTTCGGCTGGGACTTCGTCCTCGACGGCGGCTCGATCCGCGGGCTGGGCCTCGTCGTGGACTGCCAGCCCTCGTTCTTCGTCGACGTCGCGCCCCTGCTCAGCGACGAGCGTCTGGGGCAGTGGCGGTCCTGGGCCAGGTTCCACGCGATCTCCGGGACGAGCCCGTACCTGTCCAGCCGCTTCGTCGACGAGCGGTTCGGCTTCTACGAGCGCACGCTGCAGGGGACTCCGCAGCTGCGCGAGCGGTGGAAGCGCGGGGTGGCCCTCGCCGAGCGGGCGCTGGGTGAGGCGATCGGCAAGATCTACGTGGAGCGGCGCTTCAGCCCGACCGCCAAGGAGCGCATGGACGAGCTCGTCGCCAACCTCATCGAGGCCTACCGCACGTCGATCAGCGACCTGGAGTGGATGACTCCCGAGACGAAGGCCGAGGCCCTCGTCAAGCTCGCGGCGTTCCGGCCCAAGATCGGCTACCCCGCCACCTGGCGCGACTACTCCGCGCTCTCGATCGTGCCGGGCGACCTCGTCGGCAACGTCGAGAGGGTCTCCGCGTTCGAGCTGGACTACGCGCTGAGCAAGCTCGGCGGCCCGATGAACCCGGACGAGTGGCAGATGTACCCCCAGACGGTCAACGCCTACTACCACCCGCTCCGGAACGAGATCGTGTTCCCGGCGGCCATCCTCCAGCCGCCGTTCTTCGCACCCCTCGCCGACGACGCCGTCAACTACGGCGGGATCGGCGCGGTGATCGGCCACGAGATCGGTCACGGCTTCGACGACCAGGGGTCGACGTGCGACGGCGAGGGCAGGCTGCGGAACTGGTGGACCGACGCGGACCGCGCGGCGTTCGAGGAGCGTACGGGCGCCCTCATCGGCCAGTACAACGCGCTCTCCCCCGCACAGGCCCCCGGCCACTTCGTCAACGGCGCGCTGACGATCGGCGAGAACATCGGTGACCTCGGCGGGCTCGGGATCGCCATCAAGGCGTGGCGGCTGGCCGGCGGCGAGGACGACCCGCCCATCGACGGCCTGACCGGGTTGCAGCGACTCTTCCTCAGCTGGGCCACGGTGTGGCAGACGAAGTCGCGCGACGCCCTGGTCCTCCAGCGGCTCGCGACCGACCCCCACTCGCCGCCGGAGTTCCGCTGCAACCAGATCGTCCGCAACATCGACGACTTCTACGCGGCCTTCGGCGTCGTCGAGTCGGACGCGCTGTGGCTGCCCGAGCAGGAGCGCGTGACGATCTGGTGACGCTCGGCGGGGCTCCGGGGACCGGCTCGAGGGGGCCGGCCCTCGAGCTCCGGTGAGAGGTCAGCCGGGCCAGACGCCCGACGCGCCCCGGCGGTGCGATCCCATGAGGTGGGTGTCGACGATGCCGATGGCGCTCATCAGCGCGTACATCGTGGTGGGCCCGACGAACCGGAAGCCCTCGCGCTTGAGCCGCTTCGACAGCGCGACCGACTCCGGGGACTGGGTGGGCACCTCGGCCCATGTCATGGGCGTCGGTGTGGACTCGGGCCTGTACGACCAGACGAGGTCGGCGAGACCGCCCGCCTCGCGCAGCGCGACCGTGGCGCGGGCGTTGGCGATCGTGGCGTCGACCTTGAGCCGGTTCCGCACGATCCCCGCGTCGGCCATGAGGCGTGCCACGTCGGCATCGTCGAAGCGGGCGACGACGTCCGGCTCGAACTGTGCGAACGCCGCGCGGAAGGCGGGCCGCTTGCGGAGGATCGTCAGCCACGACAGGCCCGACTGGAACGCCTCGAGGCTCAGCCTCTCGAAGACACCGCGCTCGTCCCGTACCGGGAGGCCCCACTCGGTGTCGTAGTACTCGCGCAGCAGCGCGTCGGACGACCCCCAGCTCCGGGCGAGGCCGTCCGGGCCGATCTCGAGGTCGGGCGAGACCGCCATGGCCTCAGGCGGACCGGTCGACGACCGTGTCGCAGAGCGCCTCGAGGCCGCGCTTCGCGGGTCCCTCCGGCAGGCCGGCCAGGTACGAACGGGCCACCTCAGCGCGACGCAGCACCTCGTCCCGGGTCTCGGCGATGACGCGGTGGGCCCGCAGGAGCGGAAGGGCCCGCCGGACCTCGGCCTCCTCCAGCGGACGGGAGACGAGCGCGGCGAGCTCGGCGTCGGCAGGGTCGGTGGAGGCGGCGAGCGTGAGGGTCGCGAGCGTCTGCACCCCCTCCCGGAGGTCCGTGCCGGGAGTCTTGCCCGTCGTGTCGCTCGTGATGTCGATGAGGTCGTCGGACAGCTGGAACACGACGCCGATCTCCTCGCCGAACCTCGTCAGCGCGTCGAGGTCGTCCTCCCCCAGCCCGGCCACCATGCCGCCGAAGCGGGCGGACGTGGCGATGAGCGAGCCCGTCTTGTCCGCCACGACGGACAGGTGGTGCTCGACGGGCGCCGCACCGCGCGGGCCGAGGAGCTCCGCGATCTGGCCCTGGACCAGCCGGGCGAACGTGTCCGCCTGGACGGCGACGAAGTCCGTGCCGAGCGTGGCGACCACGCTCGACGCCCGGGAGAACAGGAAGTCGCCCACCATGATGGCGACGGAGTTGTCGTACACGGCGTTCGCGCTGGGCGCGCTGCGCCGCAGCTCGGCCGAGTCCATGACGTCGTCGTGGTACAGGGACGCGACGTGCGTGAGCTCGACGACGAGCGCCGCCTTGATCACGCTCTCCGGGTCGACCTCGCGGCCGAGGTCCCGACCGATCCCCGCGGCGAGCGCGACGAGCATGGGCCGGAACCGCTTGCCGCCGGCCCTCGTGATGTGACGGGCGACCTCAGTGACGAACTCGGTCCGTGCACTGGCCGCCTCGAGCAGCCGGTCCTCCGTGGTCGCGAGCAGGTCCTTGACCCACTCGGACAGCGCCTCGTCGGCTGCGTCAGGATCCACCGTCACCTCAGCAGCTGCGAGGCCGACGTCGCCAGGTCCACGATCCACCCCGGCACGATACCCAGCAGCACCGACATCACCGCGCCGACGGCGATGACCACCGTCGTCCCGAGGCCTGGCATCGCGACGTGCACGTCCTTGAGGACCGGGTCCGGGTCCGTGAAGAACATGATCACGACGACACGCAGGTAGAAGTACGCGGCGACGAGGCTGAGCAGGACGGCGACGAGGACCAGCCACCAGTAGCCACCGCGCCACGCCGCGCTGAACACGGCCCACTTCCCGATGAAGCCGGCGGTCGGCGGGATGCCCGCGAAGCTCAGCATGAACAGGGTCATCGCCGCCCCGATCCAGGGGTGCCTGCGGCCGATCCCCTGCCAGGCGGCGAGGTCGTTCCGCTCACCCGCCGCGCCGCGGACCATCATGACGATGCCGAAGGCGCCGAGCGTGGCGAAGCCGTACGCGGCCATGTACACGACGATCGCGGCGGCACTGCCGACCTGCCCGACCGGGAGGCCGGTGGTCGCCGTGGCGGCGCCGACCACCGCAGTGAGCAGGAAGCCGGCGTGGGTGACGGAGGAGTACGCGAGGAGGCGCTTGATGTCCTTCTGGACGATCGCCAGGACCGCGCCGACGAGCATCGTGAGGACCGAGATCCCGGCCACGACGGGCTGCCACTCCCAGCGGCTGCCGCCGAGCGCCACGAACAGGAGCCGCAGCAGGGCGCCGATCGCGGCGAGCTTCGTGCAGACCGCCATGAACGCGGTGACCGGGGTGGGGGCGCCCTGGTAGACGTCGGGCGTCCACGAGTGGAACGGGACCGCGCCGAGCTTGAACAGCAGGCCGACCATGAGCATCACCATGCCGGTGACGAGCAGGGTGTCGTGCTCGCTCGGGGAGGCGATGGCCGCGTCGATGGCCGCGAACGTGAACGAGCCCGAGTAGCCGTACAGCAGCGCCGCGCCGAACAGGAAGATCGCGCTCGAGAGGGCTCCCAGCAGGAAGTACTTCAGCGCGGCTTCGTGGCTGAGCAGGCGACGGTACCGGGCCAGGCCGCTCAGCAGGTACAGCGGGAGCGACAGGATCTCCAGCGCCACGAACATCGTGAGGAGGTCGTTGGCCGCGGGGAACATGAGCATGCCGGTGACGGCGAAGAGCAGGAGGGGGAAGACCTCGGTGTGCTCGACCCGGGCGGCCGCTGCGTCACGCTCCAGCGTCGAGTTCGGGACCGCGGCCGCCATCGGCGTGAAGCTCGTCACCCCGGAGATCAGCCTCCGCTCGGCGAACAGCAGCGCAGAGAGCAGGGCGAACACGAGGATGAGCAGCCAGATCACCTGGGTCGGGCCGTCGACGGAGAGGGCGCCCATGGCGCCGACCGTCCGCCACTCGGGACCCCATGTCCGCCACAGGACGAGCAGCGCCGCGGCCAGGGACACCCCGGTGACGATGAGCTGGCCCTCGTCGCGCAGGTGCCTCGGCACGAGCGCCTCGATGAGGACACCGAGGCAGGCGCCGACGAAGACGATGAGCACCGGGCCCAGGAGGCGGTACTCGATCGTCGGTGCGGCGATCTCCAGAAGGGTCATCGTCTTACCTTCCTTGCCCCAGGGTGGGGGCCGGGTCGCTGACGTTCAGCGTCGTCATGGACTGCTTCGCCGTCTGGTCGCTGATGTCGAGCACCGGCTTGGGGAAGAAGCCGAGCACCAGCAGCGCCAGGATCACGGGCGCCAGCGCGAGCCGCTCGAGCCACGTCGCGTCCCCGGTGATGTGCTCCCGGGTCTGCTCGGTGACCGGGCCGGTCATCGTGCGCTGGTACATGATGAGGATGTACAGAGCGGCCAGCACCGTACCGAGCGTGCTCACGGCGGCGATCACCGGGTACCTGCTCCACGTGCCGGCCATGACGAGGAACTCGCCCACGAAGCTTCCCATGCCGGGCAGCGACAGGGAGGCCAGGCCTCCGAGGAGCAGCATCCCGGCCATGACCGGAGCGACCTGGAACACCCCGCCGAGGCTCCTGATGTCGTACGACCCGCGGCGCTTCCCGAGGTAGCCGACCACGAGGAACAGCACGGCGGTGGAGAACCCGTGGTTGACCATGTAGAAGATCGTCCCGGAGATCGACTGCGTGGTGAGGGCGAAGACGCCCAGCACCATGAAGCCGAAGTGGCTGACCGAGGTGAACGCGACGAGGCGGAGCATGTTCCGCTGCCCGATCGCGGCGAGCGCCCCGTACAGGATCGAGATGAGCGCCAGGACCACGACGACGGGGGTCGCGAGCCGCGACGCCTCGGGGAAGAGCCCGATGCAGAAGCGGATCATCCCGAACGTACCGATCTTGTCGAGGATGCCGACGAGGAGCGTCGAGGTGGCGGGAGTCGCCTGCTCGGCCGCGTCGGGCAGCCACGTGTGGACGGGCACCATCGGAGCCTTGATCGCGAACGCGACGAAGAAGCCGAGGAACAGCAGCATCTGGGTCGACGGCGACACGTTGAGCTTGACGAGGTCCTCGATGAGGTAGCTCGGCGCGCCCTGGCTGGCGAACGAGATGCCGAGGCCGATGACGCTGAACAGGAGGACGAGGCCACCGGCCAGCGAGAACAGCAGGAACTTCACCG
>DASSQF010000323.1:0-2196 GCA_035702685.1 Propionibacteriaceae bacterium | reverse complement strand
ATCACGACCGAGCTGGTGCGGATCGACTCGACCAATGTCGGGGACGGGACCGGCCCGTGCGAGTACGAGGCTGCGCAGTACGTGCTCGGCCTCCTGCGCGAGGTAGGTCTCGAGCCTGAGTACGTCGAGCCCGCCCCGCGGCGCTCGAGCCTCGTCGTGCGGATCCCGGGCGGTGACAGGTCCCGACCGGGGCTCATCCTCCACGGGCACCTGGACGTCGTCCCGGCGGATGCCTCGGCGTGGAGTCACGACCCGTTCGCGGGCGACGTCGTCGACGGCGTCCTGTACGGACGAGGCGCTGTCGACATGAAGGACATGGTCGGCATGATGCTGGCCAACCTGCGACACCTCGTCCGCGAGGGGATCACCCCGCCGCGCGACATCGTGTTCGCGTTCCTCGCCGACGAGGAGGCGGGCGGCGTGTGGGGCGCGGAGTGGATCGTACGGAACCGACCCGAGCTGTTCGCGAACTGCTCCGAGGCGATCAGCGAGGTCGGCGGCTACTCCGTGACGCTGCAGCCGGCGGATGGTGGCCCCGCCACGCGCTCGTACCTCCTCCAGACGGCCGAGAAGGGGTACGCGTGGATGCACCTGCGTGCGACCGGCCGCGCCGGGCACGGGTCCGTGCCGAACGACGAGAACGCGATCGTCCGGCTGGCGGAGGCGATCGTGCGGATCGACGCCCACGACTGGGGTGTCGAGCTGATCCCGCCGGTCGTGACGCTCTTCGACCACGTCAGCCGGGTGACAGGAGTCCCCTGGGACCGCGAGGACCCGGCCGCGTTCCTGCCGCAGCTCGGGGGTGCGCGCCAGTTCGTGGCGGGCACGCTGGCGAACACGGCGAACCTCACGACGCTGCTGGCCGGCAAGAAGACGAACGTCATCCCCGGTGTCGCGGAGGCGGCGATCGACTGCCGGTTCCTGCCGGGTACGGGCGATGCGCTGCTGGCCACTCTCCGTGAGCTGTGCGGGGAGCACGTCGAGCTGGTCGTCGACCGCATGGTGGAGGCGATCGACGTGCCGCAGACGGGGCCGCTCGTGGACGCGATCGCGGCGGCGATCGACGCGGAGGACCCGGGTGCGAGCGTCGTGCCGTACTGTCTGTCGGCCGGTACGGACAACAAGGCGCTCGGCGAGCTGGGCATCAACGGGTACGGGTTCGCGCCGCTCCGGCTCCCGGCCGACCTCGACTTCGCGCCGCTGTTCCACGGCGTCGACGAGCGTGTCCCGCTCGACGCGATCCGCTTCGGCGCCCGCGTCCTGCAGCGCATCATCGCCACCTGCTGAGCGGGGTAGGTCAGGGCCTGGTGGACGGCGCGTCACGGCGTCGGGGCTCAGGAACCCCCTGACACGCGGTGGGCGCGACAGGATTTCCTCGGGGCGCTGCCTGCCGGCCGGCCCGTACCTGGCTCAGCGCAGCGGGGCCGGGAGGTTGCCGTCGTGGAGGACGACCAGGCTCGTCACCGCGCGGGTGAGCGACACGTACAGGCGGCGCCAGCCCGTGACCTCGTCCGGTTCGGCGGCGACGATCGCGGCCGGGTCGACCAGCACGACGTGGTCGAACTCGAGCCCCTTCGCGAGCGATGCCGGGACGAGGTCGAGGTGCGACTCGAACGCCTCCGTCGTCGACTCCTGCCCGAGCTCGGTGTACGGGATGTGCGCGAGCACCTTCCGTACAGCGCCCAGCTGCGTGTCGGCGACGATCACGCCGACCGTGCCCTCGCGCCCGGAAACCTCGACGGCCGCGGCTGCCAGCGCCTTGAGCGGGTCGCTCACCTCACGCAGGTCGAGGTCTCCCCGGCTGTGGCGTACGGAACGGGGCGCCGTGAGTCCGGGGGCGATGGAGGGCAGCAGCCTCGCGGCGTACTCGATGACGGCCCCTGGTACGCGGAATCCTTCGACGAGCTCGGTCACGCCCGCCTCGGGCTTGCCGAGGTGACCGAGCGCGACCGTCCAGTCCCGCGCGCCCCAGGGCGTCGTCGCCTGGGCCAGGTCGCCGAGGACGGTGATCGAGCCGGTGGTCGCCCGACGGCCCACCGCTCGCAGCGCCATCGGTGACAGGTCCTGCGCCTCGTCGACGATGACGTGGCCGACCGACGGCGTCCTGTCGAGGAGGTCGACGAGCTCGTCGAGGAGGGGCAGGTCGGCCGCCGACCAGCGGGCCGAGCCGGCGGTACGGGAGGGGGCGGACCAGAG
>DASSQF010000322.1:0-10804 GCA_035702685.1 Propionibacteriaceae bacterium | reverse complement strand
CTCTCCTCTCGTCGGCCGGACCCACGTCCGACGGCCGCGTCAAGCCGGACGTCTCCGCGCCTGGGACCTGTCTCGTCGGTCCCCGCGCGATGCAGGCGACCGGACGCGGCTGGGGTCTCGCCGACCCGCTCCCGTCGTACGTCGTCGACGGGGGCACCTCCGCAGCGGTCGCGGTGGCTGGGGGCGCCACCGCGCTGCTGCGGCAGGCGTGGCGCAAGGCGCTGGGCCGTAGCCCGGCGGGAGTGACGCTCAAGGCGCTCGCGGTCCTCGGCGCCGCGCCCGTGGTCACCCGCGACGGGACCAGGCCCGAGGACCGCGACGTCGCCGGCTGGGGCCGGCTCGACCTCGACGGCTCGCTGCCACGGCCCTCGGACGGCTCGACCGTGGCCGTCCTGGTCAACGCGACGACCGGGACCGGCGTGCGCACCGGCCAGGTCCGTCGTCGCCGCCTCACCGTGCCCGCGGGCTCCCGCCTGCGTGCCGTCCTCGCCTGGTACGACGTGCCGGGCGAGCGCCTCGTCAACGACCTCGACCTGACCCTCACCGGCCCCGGCGTCACGACGCCGATCCGGGGCAACCACCAGACCGGCTCGCCCACGACACCCGGCACCCCCGACCGCACGAACACGGTCGAGGTCGTCGACGTCGCGGGGCTCGCCGGCGGCACCTGGGAGCTCGCCGTCACCGGCGCCAACGTGCCCCAGGGACCGCAGCCGTACGCCCTCGTCGTCCGCACCTGGAGCTGAGGGCCCACACCCACCGAAAGGAGACACGGCCATGGCCGACACTCACGCGCCCCGAGAGCCTCGCCCAACAGGGGCTCACACGCGGACCCGTACCGCCGATCACCCACCCGAGTCCAGCGACCAGGTCGAGGAGGCCGCCACGACCTCCACCGCGGTCGCACCCGCACCTACGCGGTCCGTCGTCGGCGGCTCGCCGCTCGGCGCCCTCCCGCTCGGCGGCGGCATCCTCGCCGCCGACGTCAGCGGACAGCTGCAGACGGTCGCACCGACCTTCGGCTCCGTCCTGTCGAGCATCGGCATCGGCGTCGCCGACAGCCAGACGGCCCTCGACAAGGGCGTCATCGACACGGTCAACGAGCTCGCCGGTACGAACATCACGGTCGTCACCGACGTCATCCAGCACCTCGACGACGACGGCCTGCCTGACACCTCACTCACCGAGCTCGTCAGCACCGACCTGTCCGTCCTCAACTTCTTCATGCCCACGATCCACGAGTGGAAGCGCGTCGCGATCTCCATGGACCTCTCCGTCGGGGCGTTCTCGGAGACGGACGGCGTGCAGTTCAACGCGCGCCAGCAGGGCGGTGGCGTCGGTGGCGCGGGCCTGTTCTGGGGGTTCCTCGGCGTCAACGAGACGACGAGCTACGACAACCAGCAGATGGGCTCGGTCAACCACCAGCAGGAGGCGAGCTGGTCGGCGGGCGAGGTACGGCTGGACGCCACGCTCGGACCTCGTACGACCGGCAAGCTGCCCGTCGCCAGCCAGGTCTCGGTGGGCCCGCAGATCGTCTTCTCGCAGGGCGCCACGAAGGAGGTGGCCGTCGCCGGCGCCGGTGTGAACCGGTCCGTCGACCTCGTCATCACTGTCCTCAAGGCGGCCGGCGACCCCAACCCGACGAAGCCCCTCACGGTCACCGCGGGCGGGCTCCGTACGGCGTTCTCGTCCACCGCCCCCTTCACCGGGAACATCACGAACGCCAACGGCCAGGTCGCCCTCACGGTGACCCGCAACGTGCCGAACGCGGGCGCCGGTGCCATCAACGCGACGCTCGTCGCCCGGCTGGGCTCGTTCAGCCAGTCGTACACGCTCACGATCTAGCCCGAAAGGAAGCGACTCCCATGGCGAACACCGACGTCAGCGGTCAGCTCTCGACCGCAGGCATGGCCTTCGGGGACCTCGTCCGGCTCACCGGGCAAGCCGTCGCCGACACCCAGCAGAAGCTCAACAAGACCGCCGCCGACTCGACCAGCGCGCTCGCGAAGACGCTCGTCGACGTCATCTCGGTCCAGGAGGTCGACTACGACGACAACGGCACCGTGACGGGCAGCAAGACGTTCACCTCGCAGCTGCCGCTCATCGACGTCGTCGACCCCGTCCTCTACCAGTGGTCGCAGGTACGGCTGCAGGGCCGGTTCACGGCCAGCCAGTTCGGCGCGACCTCCTCGACGGACACGCACACGAACTCCAGCACCGACAGCAGCGGCCAGGCCGGCGTGCTGCTGATCTTCGGCGGCGGCTACAACAACTTCCAGTGGGACGACTCGCAGACCCACGTCGACTCGAACTTCCGGGTGGAGTCGTCCGTGGGCCTCATGAGGATGAACGCGATCCTCGAGCCGCGCCACGACATCGGCGTCCCGAAGCCGCGGCAGGCCGTCGTCGGGCCGCAGATCAGCATCGACGCGGGGCCGATCGCCGACGTGGGCAACCCGGCGACCTCACGCACGATGGAGGTCGTCGTCACGTACCTCAAGGCCGACGGCACGCCCATCTCCGGCAAGGAGCTGAGCATCGACACCGCCGGTGTCGGCTGGTCGTACAAGGGTGGCGTCTCGACGACGGACGGCAGCGGCGCGCTCACCGTCGTGCTGACAAGGCAGTTCGTCGGCGACACCCCGGACCGCAGCCCGGTCGACTACGTGGTGAGCGTCCGGAAGGGCATCGTCGGCGAGTCGACGACGGTGACGTTCTGACGATGTCCGGACAACCCTTCACTCAGGGAGGCACCCAGCAGTCCGAGCTGGGTGCCCTCCTGGCCGGCACCGTACGGGCGGTGGTCGACGCGCAGGATGTGCTCGACGACCACGCCCGGCAGCTGGCCGCGGAGTACGCAGCGGCGGAGCCGGGGACTCTCGCCCTGCCGCCCCTGTGGTACGCGTTCGACGCGGTCGGGATCGACATCGACCTGTCGACCGAGGTCGTACGCGTCTCTGCGGGCCCCGGACAGGCTCCGCAGACCCAGCTCGTCTGCCGCACCCTCAACCCCGTCACCGCCGGCGTCTTCGGCTACTCGGCGGCCACCGGGACGCACGTCCACGTGACTCTCACGCCGCAGCGCGTCGCTCCCGTGCCGCTGCCTTCCTCTCCGCCCCCTCACGATGGAGAACCGACATGACCAGCCCGACCTCTGGGCCGCTTCCCGTCCCCGCGGTGACCCTCGGGTCGCTGCCGGTGTTCAAGCCCGTCGCGACGGACGAGATCGTGACGATCGGCGACCGTACGGGGATCTTCACCCCCCTCACCGCGAAGGGCGGGGACAACACCGACAACCTGAGCAAGATCGTCGACGTGCTCCGGGGGGAGCTCGCGGAGGCCAAGTCGACCGCTGCCGCACTCCAGGAGAAGCTCGACGCCCTGACCGCGCCGCCCCGGTCGGCCGACAACCTCGCCGAGGGCGTGCAGAACGCCCTCGACTCGCTCGCGGACAGGCTGGGATCGATGACGAACACGACGTCCAACTTCGCGGTACGTGAGTTCACGCTCGAGTCGAAGGTGCACGTCGACGTCACGGCGCTCGGCACGATCGGCTTCCAGTTCGTGAAGCCCGGCGAGACGGTCAACGCCGCCGCGCTGTCGACCGTCACGCTCACCGTGGTGCCCATTCCCAAGCCGGTTCCGGACCCGGTGGAGGGATCTGGGTCGGGCGGTGATGGGACCGCGGCGGGTGTGCCGGCGGCTCCTCGAGCGGTCACCGCGGGAGTGCGAGGTGCGGACAGCCCGGTCGAGGCGCTCGGGCTGACTGCCGCGCAGGCGGACGCTCTGCGGCGCGCCCACGTCACGACGGCGGGCGAGCTCGCCCGGGTGGCGACCCGCGCCACCGCGACGGCCGAGCTCGTGAGCATGCTCGGCGTGAGCCGCGAGGATCTCGGCCGGTACGTGCTGCTGGCCGGCCTGCTCACCGTGCCCGGACTGGAGGGGACGGCGGCAAGGGTCCTGTACGAGGCGGGCATCCACGACGTCGCCGCCCTGGCACGTTCGAAACCGGCGACGGTGGTGAGCAGGTACGCGAAGGCCGCGCCCTCCGTGGAGGGGGCCGGTCGCTGGCGCCCGAAGGAGTCCGACGCCGCCTCGTGGATCGCCGCGGCGAAGGCGCTCACGTCGCACTGACCGTCCGGGAGAGGTTGTGTACGGGTCGCCGCGGGGTTCTGTGCTGGTCGCCGAGAGGCCCTACACGCGCCGGCGAGAGGACCTGTGCCGAGTCGAGGAGCGGTCGCCAGGATGCGAACACCGCACGTCGCGTTGCGGGTGCGGGGCTGAGAATCGCCTCACGACGGCCCAGCAGGAGGAGCGCGCGTGAGCACCACCCGTACCCAGCAGTTCTTCGACGAGCTCGGCACCGGCCTGCAGGTGATCGAGACCGGCGAGGACACGTCGACGGTTCCAGCGGCTGCCGCGGCGCTGGGCGTGCTTCCCGGCCAGATCGCGAAGACGCTCGCGCTGCGGGCCGGTGACGACGTCTTCCTGCTGGTGGCCAGGGGCGATGCGCGCGTCGACAACAGGAAGTTCAAGGAGCGGTACGGGACGAAGCCCCGGATGCTTCCGGCGGACGAGACCCACGAGCTCACCGGTCAGCCGGTGGGCGGCGTCGGCCCCTTCGGGCACGTACAGCCCCTGACGCTCTTCCTCGACGAGTCGCTGCGCGACTTCGACGCCGTCTACCCGGCCGCGGGCAGCCGGTCCAGCGCCTTCCGGATCACGCCCGACGAGCTAGGCCGCCTGACCGGCGCCGAGTGGGTGGACGTCTGCAGCTGAGCCTGTACGGACGTTGCCGTTCTCTCCCCGCGCGCACGGGTTCTCTCCCCGGGCGGACAGTTCTCTGCCCGCGCGCACAGGTTCTCTGCCCGGGCGCCAGGTCCTCTCCCCGGGTGCAGGGGTTCTCTCCCGGGCGTAGAGCTGCTCTCCCCCGGGAGGCGGGAGCGTGTCAGCGGCCTGGGCTGACGAGCGACCAGCTCGGATGCTTGGGGACGCGGTCGTCGCCGGAGGAGCGGCCGCGCAGGCGCCGGCCGACCCATGGCGCCACGTGCCGCCGGTAGTAGCGCATCTCGTCCCACGGCTTCTCCCGCCACCCGCGGGGCAAGGGCGGGGTGCCGAGCACGGACGGGACGCCGAGCGCCGTCAGCACGAGGTGGGCGACCCGGTCGTGGCCGTACGGGTTGAGGTGGAGCCGGTCCTCGCACCAGTACTCCGGTCCGTGGAAGGTCGGGTCCTCCCAGCAGCTCACGAAGAGGAGCCCCCGCTCCGCCGCGAAGTCCTTGACCGCCAGAGTGAGCTCCGTACCGCGCGCATGGATCGTACGACTGTTGGGCAGCCCCGACGACGGGTCCGGGCCGCTCAGCAGTACGACCCTGATCCCGGCGTCGACGCAACGGTCGACGGCCGTACGGGTGAGGGCGAGCAGGGACTCGAGATGCGTACCGGGTCGCAGCATGTCGTTGCCGCCGCCGTTGAACGTCATGAGGTCGGGGAGCGGGTCGAGGTCGAGCACGGCGTCCACCTGCTCGGTCGCGATCGGCGCCAGCAGCCGCCCCCGGATCGCCAGGTTCGCGTAGTGGACGGGCTCCGGGCTCGCGGCGGCGAGCCCCTCGGCCACCCGGTCCGCCCAGCCCTTCGGCGTACCGTCCGGGCACCAGTCCCCGACGCCCTCCGTGAAGCTGTCTCCGATCGCCGCGTACCGCATGGACCCATCCTGCCGAACCGCTGCGCCGGGCTCGACCCGACCCTGCCCAGACGGCCCGACGGGCTCGAGTCGACCCTGTCCAGACGGTCCGACGGGCTCGACCCGACCCTGTCCAGACGGTCCGACGGGCTCGAGTCGACCCTGCCCAGACGGTCCGACGGGCTCGAGTCGACCCTGTCCAGACGGTCCGCCGGACTCGAGTCGACCCTGCTCCACGCGGATGCCCTGCATTCAGTGGCGCTGAGCGACAAGCTGACGCCGATATCGCACAGGGTGCCGCTGGGTGCCACTGAATGCAGGCGGGTGCTCCGACGTGGCCGGCGGATGGTCAGGTGCGCCCGCGACACACCCCGATCCCGAGACCGCCCGCGCCGCAGGACCTGGGACGTGACACCATCGCGCACGTGACTGAAGACGTGTTCCGCTTGTCGAGCCGGTTCGCCCAGATGAAGTCGTCGCCGGTACGGGACATCCTCGCCGTGCTCGGACGCGGCGACATCATCTCCTTCGCCGGCGGGATCCCCGACCCGACGCTGTTCGAGCTGGCCGACTTCCGGGAGTCGTTCGCGTACGTGCTCGAGCAGCAGGGCCGTCGCGCCCTGCAGTACGCGTCGACGATCGGCGAGCCGGAGCTCCGCGAGCAAGCCGCCCGGCGCCTGTCCCGATACCTGCCGACGACGGCCGCTCAGATCCAGGTGACCAGCGGCTCCCAGGAGGGCCTGTACCTCGTCGCCACCACACTCATCGACCCGGGCGACGTCGTCCTCGTCGAGCGGCCCACGTACCTCACCGCCGTCCAGGCGTTCACGCTGGTGGGGGCACGGATGGTGGGCGTGGAGAGCGACGAGTACGGGATGATGCCGGACGCCCTCGCCGACGCCATCGAGACCCATGACCCCAAGCTGGTCTACCTCGTGCCGACGTTCCAGAACCCGACCGGACGCACGATGTCGGCCGAGCGGCGCGCCGCGATCGCCGAGGTCCTCGTCCGTACCGGCGTCCCCCTCCTCGAGGACGACCCGTACGGCGAGCTGCGCTTCGAGGGCGACCCGCTCGCGCCGATCACCGCGCAGCCGGGGATGGCGCAGCAGACCGTGCTGCTCAACTCGGCCTCGAAGGTCATGGCTCCTGGCGTCCGCATCGGCTGGCTGCGCGCCGAGGGCCAGATGCTGCGCTCATTGGAGATCGCCAAGCAGGGTGTCGGCCTGCAGACGGCCGTCACGGACCAGCTCGCGATCGCCCACTACCTCGCCACGTACGATCTCGACGCCCACATCGCGCGGGTCGCCGACGTGTACCGGGCGCGGCGCGACGCGATGCTCGCCTCCCTCGACGCCCGCATGCCTGCGGGCGCGACGGCGACCAGGCCCGAGGGCGGGATGTTCGTCTGGGTGCGTCTCGGCGGCGACGTCGACTCCGCGACGGTGCTGCCGCACGCGGTCGACCGCGGCGTGGCATTCGTCCCCGGCTGGCCGTTCTACGCGAACAACCCGGACCGTACGACGATGCGGCTGAGCTTCGTCACGAACTCGCCCGAGACCATCTCGGAAGGGGTCGACCGGCTCGCCGCCGCCTGGGGCTGGTGACGAGCCGTTCGCCCGCGACACGTGATCGCCGGCGGGTTGGGCTCAGCTGTGGCCCTTGCCCTTGCCCATGGCGGAGGCGACGGCACCAGGGGCCCCGGTCCTGTTCATGCCGGACACGTACTTGCCGAAGTCCTGTCCGGGGGTCGCGGAGCCGGCGAGAGCGCCGGGCAGACCGTGGGTGAACGTGTGGTCGGCTGACGGCGCGGCCTCGGTGGGCTCGGCCGACTCGGGAGCCTCCGACGGCTCGGCGGACTCCGAGGGCTCGACGGACTCCGAGGGCTCGACGGACTCCGAAGGCTCCGGCGCCTCCGAGGACTCGCTGGGGCTCGCACTGGCGTGCGGACGCAGAGGCGCTCCGTCGACCTGAGCGGCCGCGAACACGACAGGGCCCACCACGAGGGCGGCTGTGGCGGCGATGGTGATGGCGAGCTTGTTCATGGGGTCGTCCGCTCTCTCGGAGGCAGGGGCAGCCTCGCACGGGCGGCAATGTAGCGGCACAGGCTTGCGGAAGCCATGGTTCTGGGAGCAGATTCACGAAGAGTCCCCGCCGGGAGCAGGCGGAGCCCTCCGGGAGGCCGCGATGAAGTACGTCCTGCGCTACACGATGGCCGACGGCGTGGACTTCACGCGGGTCCGCGAGCTGTTTCCGGAACACCGCCGTCACTGGGAGTCGTACCGCGAGAACGGCACGCTCGTGGCCATCGGCCCCATGGAGGACCCAGCCGACGGGGCGCTCTCCGTGTTCACCACGCGCGAGGCGGCGGAGGAGTTCGCCGCCTCGGACCCCTTCGTCACCAGCGGTGTCGTCGGCACGTGGGACGTCGCCGGCTGGCGCGAAGCGATCCTGTAGCGCCCGCCGCCGTTCCGATGTGCGGGGCGGCGGCGGGCGACCGACTCGTACGACCTCAGGCGCCCGGCGGGAGCGCGTGGCCCGTACGGAAGAGGTTGTACGGGTCGTAGCGAGCCTTGAGGGCGACCAGGCGGGCTCGGTCCTCGTCGGTCCATGCCAGTGAGACCGCCTCGGGGGACGTGTCCTCGCCGAGGAAGTTGACGAGCCGGGTGGCGGCAGTGTCGGCGCGAAGGGCGTCCAGCGCAGCATGGCCCGCTGCCGGGACGGCCTCCTCCAGGCCTGGCACCGCGGGCCCGAGGACGAACACCGAGAACGCACCGCCGCGTCCGGCGACGGCGTTCGGAACGGCCGCAGGTCGTCCCAGGGCACCTCCGAGGAGCCGGAGCTCCACCATGATGAGAGGAACCTGCCGACCCGGTCCGGCCACCTCGAGGAGCCGGTCGATGCTGCCGTCGGAGAGCCCGTCCAAGAGCCGCCCCGCCTCCCACCCCGGCACGGGGTGGTCCGGGTCCTGGTGGATGGAGTCCGACTCCACGAAGGGCATCTCCCGTACGAGGTCGGCGAGGACGGGCGCCGCCGCCCGCATCGGAGCGACCAGGCGCGCGCCCTCCTCGGCGTCCCCGCAGTAGGCCACCCGCAGGTGGACGCTCAGCACCCCGCGCAGGGGCGGTGGTACGTCCTCGTGGTCGGGCAGTCGCAGCAGGGCCATCGAGGTGGACATCTCCTCGGGGAGGCTCCGGGTCCAGTCGCGCCACGCGCGGAGCACCGTGCCTGCGTGCTCGCCCGCGTAGAAGAGGCCGCCGCCGTAGAGGGTCGACACCGGGACGAGGTCCACCTCCATGGACGTGACGATCCCGAAGTTGCCCTTCCCGCCGCGGAGCCCCCAGAACAGCTCCGGCTCGGTACGGGCGGTGACCGTGCGCACCTCGCCGTCGCCGGTCACGACCTCGAGCGACCGCACGTGGTCGGCCGCGAACCCGTACCGGCGTCCCAGCGGGCCGAGCCCACCGCCCAGGGTGTAGCCGACGGCTCCGACGCCGCTGCTCGACCCGGAGAGGGGAGCGAGCCGGTACGCGGCGGCGGCGTCGATGACCGGCCTCCAGCGCAGGCCGGCGCCGATGCGGGCCGTGCGGGCGGCGGGATCGACGTGCAGGTGCTGCAGGCGTGAGGTGGTGACGAGCAGGCTCCGCTCGTCGAGGGAGGTCACCGCGCCGTGACCGGTGGACTGGACGGCGACGGCGAGCCCGGTGCGACGCGCGTACCGGATTGCCGCGACGATGTCGTCGGCGCAGGTCGCCCTCACGACGAGTGCGGGACGATGGCGGGTCGCGAGGTTGAAGGCGGCCACCTCGGTGTCGTACTCCTCGTCGCCGGGGAGCAGGACCGGAAGCGCGACGCTGCGGCCGAGGACCCCGAAGGCGTCGGCCGGGGCAGGGGTTGAGCTGTGGGCAGTCGTGGTTGTCGTCATGCGACAACCCTCGTGAAACGGGCGGTCCCAGACAGCGGGGAAACTGCGTAACGCGGGTGCGCGCTCTACGTAACGGCAGCTGCGGAGATCGCTGCGAGGGCCGCTCTGTTGGGGGCCCCGGTCTTGGCCAGCATGCGCTCGACGTGCTTCTCGACGGTACGAGGCGAGAGGAACAGCCGGTCGGCGATCTGTCGGCTGGTCAGGCCTTCCTCGAGCAGGCGGAGCACGTCCCACTCACGGATCGTGATGCCCTGCCGTGACAGCGAGGTCGGGACGCCGTGCTGGGCCGACGGCCGCCGCGGGAAGGATGCGCCACGCTCCCGGAGGTGGTCGCGGCAGCGGCGGGCGGCGCCGGCCCCGGCGGGCAGCGCGTCGAAGACCTCCGCCGCGCGCCGCAGGAGGTCGACCTGCTCGCCGCGGCGCTCGGCGGCAGGCAGGAGGGGGACGGTCCACATGACCCGGAGCGCGCCCAGCCAGGGCAGCGCCGAAAGGGTCCGACCCAGCGAGAGCACGTCGGGCGCGTTTCCTGGACTCGAGGGCGGGTCGGTGTCGGCGCCCTCCGCCCGTCCGGACCAGCTCATGGCGAACCCCGGATCGACCACCGAGCGCACGAGGAGGCCCGTGACGGACATCCCGGTGGGACGGGGCTCCGGTACGACACCGTCGAGGAGATCGAGCACCGTGCGGCCGATCGGCGTCTCGGCGGCGTGCTTGCCCGCGAGCACCTCCGCGACGTCGGACACCGTCGCGACGTCAGCAGCGACGGCTGCGGGGAGCGTCACCTCCGACAGAAGCGCCTCAACCGCGCGGAGGTGCTCCCGTACCTCGTCAGGTCGCCACCGCAGCAGTGCGAGCTCGGCCTGAAGAGCCGCTGCCTGAGCTGCCAGGAGCGGGGCACCGGCCTCTCGCGCGATCTCCTCGACCTCGGCGATGACGTCCTCGCCGGAGCCGTCGAGCAGGTCCGCCCGCGCCAGGCAGATGAGCAGGCGGCCCCGCCAGAGGCGCATGCCATGTGCTGTCGCGAGGTCGGCTCCCTCCTGCCAGGCACGGCGTGCTGCCGCCACGTCGGGCCACAGGCTGTCGCCGAGCACCCTGAGCGCGCTGCACTCGAGATCGCGCTGGTCGTCGTAGGGTGCCGCCAGCCGCCGGGCGGCCAGCGCGAGCCTCGCGGCCTCGGTCGGGTCTCCGACGGACTG